>NZ_AOHN01000014.1:0-93324 GCF_000510915.2 Pseudomonas sp. FH4
GAAGTGGGGCGAATTATAGACAGATATAAATCGCCGTCAACCGTTACTTTCACATTTCTGTCATATCGGTCAAAAAAGCTCCAGAAACGCAAAGGCCGGCCCCAAGGGGCCGGCCTTCTGCTCATCCGACCTTACAAACTAGGGAAGGCGAACTGCGATGCTTCATGGCTTGCACGCTGTGGCCAGCGCTGGGTGATCGCCTTGCGACGGGTATAGAAACGCACCCCGTCCGGCCCATAGGCATGCAAGTCGCCAAACAGCGAACGCTTCCAGCCACCAAAGCTGTGATAAGCCACCGGCACCGGCAATGGCACGTTAACCCCCACCATGCCCACTTCAATCTCGTCACAGAACAGCCGCGCCGCCTCACCGTCACGGGTAAAGATGCAGGTACCGTTGCCATATTCATGGTCGTTGATCAGTTGCATCGCCGCTTCCAGGCTGTTCACCCGGACGACGCACAGCACTGGGCCAAATATCTCTTCTTTATAGATGCGCATCTCGGGCGTCACGCGATCAAACAGGCAGCCGCCCAGGAAGAAACCATCTTCATTCCCGGCAACGCTCAGGCCACGCCCATCGACCACCAGCTCAGCGCCCGAAGACACACCGTCTTCTATATAGCCGCTGACCTTGTCGCGCGCCTGCGCAGAAACCAGTGGCCCCATGTCCAGGCCACAGGAAGTACCCGCACCAATCTTCAGTGCCTTGATCTGCGGCACCAGCTTGGCAATCAATGCATCCGCCACCTGGTCACCCACGCAGACCGCCACCGAGATCGCCATGCAACGCTCGCCGCAGGAGCCATAGGCGGCGCCCATCAAGGCACTCACGGCGTTATCCAGATCCGCATCCGGCATCAGCACCGCATGGTTCTTCGCCCCGCCCAGCGCCTGCACACGCTTGCCGCGCTTGGTCGCTTCGGAATAGATGTACTCGGCAATCGGCGTCGAGCCAACAAAACTCAAGGCCTTGACCTCAGGTGCCTCGATCAGTGCATCCACCGCGCCCTTGTCGCCATGGACCACACTCAACACGCCTTTGGGCAAACCGGCTTCCTGCAACAACTGGGCAATCAGCAGCGTCGAGCTTGGGTCGCGCTCCGATGGCTTGAGGATGAAGCAGTTACCGCAGACGATGGCCAGTGGATACATCCACAGCGGCACCATGGCAGGGAAGTTGAACGGCGTAATACCGGCCACCACGCCCAGCGGCTGAAAGTCGGACCAGGCATCAATGTTCGGGCCGACGTTACGGCTGTATTCACCCTTGAGGATCTCCGGCGCCGAACACGCGTACTCGACGTTCTCGATCCCGCGCTTCAACTCACCGGCCGCGTCTTCCAGGGTCTTGCCATGCTCTTCGCTGATCAACTGCGAGATACGCGCTTCGTTCTGCTCCAGCAATTGCTTGAAACGAAACATCACCTGGGCGCGTTTGGCCGGTGGCGTATTACGCCAGGCCGGAAATGCCGCCCTGGCCGAGTCGATCGCCTGTTGAATGGTTTCACGGCTGGCCAATGGCACCTGGTGAATCACCTGGCCGGTGGACGGGTTGTAAACGTCGGCACTACGACCGCTGTCGTTGACCATTTCGCCATTGATCAAATGCTGGATAAGGCTCATGCAAGGCTCCTGAAAAGTTGTCCACAGGCGCGACACGCGTCGCGCCAGGCTGTTGTTCTATATAGAAGGAGAAATCAGTCGATCTTGTTCAGCACTTCGCCGACGGCATCGAACAAGCGATCCAGGTCCTGCGGCTTGCTGTTGAAGGTTGGGCCGAACTGCAGGGTGTCGCCGCCAAAACGCACATAGAACCCGGCCTTCCACAACGCCATGCCCGCTTCGAATGGACGCACGATGGCATCCCCATCACGCGGCGCGATCTGGATCGCACCGGCCAGGCCGTAGTTACGGATGTCGATTACGTTCTTGCTGCCCTTCAAGCCGTGCAGCGCATTCTCAAAGTGCGGCGCGACTTCGGCCACGCTCTGCACCAGGTTTTCCTTCTGCAACAGATCCAATGCCGCCAGGCCAGCAGCACAGGCTACCGGGTGTGCCGAGTAGGTGTAGCCGTGTGGGAATTCCACCGCGTACTCAGGCGTCGCCTGGTTCATGAAGGTCTGATAGATCTCACTGCTGGCAATCACCGCGCCCATTGGGATCGCACCGTTGGTGACTTGCTTGGCGATGCACATCAGGTCTGGCGTCACACCGAAACTGTCCGCACCGAACATCGAGCCGGTACGGCCAAAACCGGTGATCACTTCGTCGAACACCAACAGGATGTTGTGCTGGTCACAGATTTCACGCAGGCGCTTGAGGTAGCCCTGTGGCGGAACAAGTACCCCCGCAGAACCAGCCAGCGGCTCAACAAATACCGCGGCAATATTTGATGCATCGTGCAACTCAATCAGCTTGAGCAACTCGTCAGCCAGGGCAATGCCACCCAGCTCCGGCATACCGCGCGAGTACGCATTGCTCGCCAGCAAGGTGTGCGGCAGGTGATCGACATCCATCATCGCCTGGCCAAAAATCTTACGGTTGCCGTTGACGCCGCCCAGGCTGGTGCCCGCGATGTTCACCCCGTGATAACCACGAGCACGCCCGATCATCTTGGTCTTGGTCGCCTGGCCCTTCAGGCGCCAGTAGGCACGCACCATCTTTACCGCCGTATCGGCGCACTCGGAACCGGAGTCGGTAAAAAACACATGGTTCAGGTTGCCTGGGGTCAGGTCGGTAATCTTTTCTGCCAACTGAAAGGACAGCGGATGACCGTATTGGAAGCCTGGCGAGTAATCCAGGGTGCCCAGTTGCTTGGCGACCGCTTCCTGGATTTCCTTGCGGGTGTGCCCCGCGCCGCAGGTCCACAGGCCCGACAACGAGTCGTACACCCGGCGCCCCTTGTCATCGATCAACCAACTGCCTTCGGCCCCCACGATCAGACGCGGGTCGCGCTGGAAGTTGCGGTTGGCGGTGTAAGGCATCCAGTGGGCGTCCAGCTTCAACTGGCTGGCCAGGGTGGATGGGGCGTTTTCGGGCATGTTCATCAGCAAAACCTCGCAAGGCAAAAGGCAGCGTCGGGATTGAAAAGCGTTGTTGCAGCTAAATTGCCACGAGGATAAAGTCTAGGAAATCCAACTCTTCTAACCTTCAGTCAGGTCTTTACTAAACTATGAGCAGCCGCCGACCCGACCCACTGGCCCAAGTCAGCGACTTCGATATCCGCCTGTTGCGCATCTTTCGCAGTGTGGTGGAGTGCGGAGGCTTCTCGGCGGCGGAAACCGTGCTGGGCATCGGGCGCTCAGCCATCAGCCAGCAAATGAGCGATCTCGAACAACGCCTGGGCCTGCGCCTGTGCCAACGCGGGCGCGCCGGCTTCTCCCTGACGGAAGAAGGCCGGGAGGTCTACCAATCGGCCCTGCAACTGTTGAGTGCGCTGGAAAGTTTCCGCACCGAGGTCAACGGCCTGCACCAGCACCTGCGCGGCGAACTGATCATCGGCCTGACCGATAACCTGGTGACCCTGCCCCATATGCGCATCACCCATGCATTGGCGCAGTTGAAAGAGCGCGGCCCGGATGTGCAGATCCAGATCCGCATGATCGCCCCCAATGAAGTGGAACAAGGCGTGCTCGACGGGCGCCTGCATGTCGGCGTGGTACCCCAGGCCAGCGCGCTGTCGGGCCTGGAGTATCAGCCCTTGTACAGCGAGCGCTCGCTGCTCTACTGCGCGGTGGGCCATCCGCTGTTTTATGCCGACGACAAGCAACTGGACGACCCACGCATCAATAGCCAGGACGCCATCGCACCGACTTTCCGTCTGCCCGCCGATATCCAGGCCCACTATCAAGCGCTCAACTGCACTGCCAGCGCCTCCGACCGCGAAGGCATGGCCTTCCTGATCCTTACCGGGCGCTACATCGGCTACCTGCCCGACCACTACGCCAGCCTATGGGTGCAACAAGGCCGACTACGTGCGCTGAAATCGCCTACACGCTTTTACGATTTAAGCCTGGCTTCGGTCACCCGCAAGGGCCGCCGCCCTCATTTGGTGCTGGAAAGCTTTCTCGACAGCCTGGCCGCAACCCGCTGATACGGGCCCCATACAAAACCTGAGCAAGTGGACAGTTTTTTGCAAGGCATAGGGACCATGAACCGTCAGCCCTGAGTCCCCATGCCATGCCAGCAGAATCCTCCAGCCCCAACGACCTGATCTACGGCCTCAACGACCGCCCCAAACCACTGCCCGCCTTGCTCGCGGCACTGCAACATGCGCTCGCCAGCTTCGTCGGCATTATCACCCCGCCCTTGATCATCGGCTCCACCCTGGGCCTGGCCGCCCACTTGCCCTACTTGATCAGCATGGCGTTGATGGTTTCCGGCGTAGGCACCTTCATCCAGGCCCGTAGGCCCTTTGGGATTGGCGCGGGCATGATTTGCCTGCAAGGCACCAGCTTTGCCTTTCTCGGCGCAGTGTTATCGGCCGGTTTCCTGGTCAAGCAGCGCGGCGGCAGCCCGGAGGACATCCTGGCGATGATCTTCGGCGTGTGTTTTTTCGGCGCGCTGGTACAGATCGTGCTGAGCCGCTTTATCGGCCAACTGCGCCGCGTCATCACCCCGCTGGTGACCGGGATTGTGATTACCCTGATTGGCATCAGCCTGATCAAGGTGGGCATCACGGATCTGGGTGGAGGCTTCAACGCCCCGGACTTTGGCGCCCCGACCAACCTGGCCCTTGGCCTGTTCGTGGTGCTGACGATTATCCTGCTCAACCGTTCGAACACGCCGTGGGTACGCCTGAGCGCGATCATCATCGGCCTGGTGCTGGGCAGCATTGCCGCCTGGTTCAGCGGCAAGTTGGTGCCCCAGCCCTTGCCCGACCTGCCCTTGATCAGTCTGCCGACGCCGTTTCATTTTGGCTTCAGTTTCGACTGGACAGCCTTCCTACCCGTCGCGCTGATTTATCTGATCAGCAGCATCGAAACCGTCGGTGATCTCACCGCCAACTGTATGATCGCCCGCCAGCCCATCAGCGGTCCTTCTTATATAAGCCGGCTCAAGGGCGGCGTGCTCGGGGATGGTGTCAGTTGCATGATCGCCGCCACCTTCAGCGCCTTCCCCAATACCACCTTTGCCCAGAACAACGGCGTGATCCAATTGACCGGTGTCGCCAGCCGTTATGTGGGCCTGTACATCGGTGTGGTGCTGTTTTGTCTCGGGCTGTTTCCGCTGATTGGTGCGGTGCTGCAGCAGATTCCCAAGCCAGTGCTCGGCGGCGCAACCCTGGTGATGTTCGGCAGTGTCGCCGCCGCTGGTGTGCGTATCCTGGCGCAGGCCCCGCTGGATCGACGTAGCATGCTGATCATCGCCACCTCGTTTGGGGTCGGCCTGGGCATCGCCGCGCAACCGAATTTGTTGCACCTGATGCCAACCCTGGTGCAAAACCTGTTCGACTCGGCCATCACCAGCGGCGGGATGACGGCCATTGTGTTGTGCCTGATCCTGCCGGAATCCAAGGCCGCGGCACCTGCCGCAAATCCGCTGGTGGAACACGACACGCTGGAACCGCTTTGACGCTTTTATCGTATCGGGACTTGTCTGAGGCTTGAGGGTGGGTTATCTGTGCAGCAATCGCATTCATCGATCTGCACGGAAACCTCCATGAGCCTCGAAGTTCCTGCCCACAACAGCCACGCCGGAAAACCCGCCAGTCGCATTCGGCAAAAGAACGAACAAGCGATCATCCAGGCCGCCGAAGACGAATTCGCCCGGCATGGCTACAAAGGCACCAGCATGAACACCATCGCCGCGAGTGCCGGGCTGCCGAAGGCCAACCTGCACTATTACTTCACCAATAAGCTGGGGCTGTATATCGCGGTACTGAGCAATATCCTCGAACTGTGGGACAGCACCTTCAACACCCTGACCGCCGAGGATGATCCCGCCGAGGCGCTGACTCGCTACATCCGCACCAAGATGGAATATTCCCGACGCCAGCCGCAAGCCTCGCGGATCTTCGCCATGGAGATCATCAGCGGTGGCGAATGCCTTACCGAATATTTCAGCCAGGACTACCGCACCTGGTTCAGCGGTCGGGCCGCGGTGTTCCAGGCCTGGATCGATGCCGGCAAGATGGACCCCGTGGATCCGGTACACTTGATCTTCCTGCTGTGGGGCAGCACCCAGCATTACGCTGACTTCGCGACCCAGATCTGCCGCGTGACCGGTCGCACCAAGCTGACCAAGCAGGACATGGAAGACGCTGGCAGCAACCTCATCCACATTATTCTCAAGGGCTGTGGCATCAAGCCGGCCCTCTGAACGAAGCGACCCGATGCCTTTCACCCTTACGGGCTTTTGTGAATTTCGCGAAGAAATCCGCAAAAGCCGCTTCATCACCTTTGCCGCACCCATTACCAGCCCGCAAGACGCCCAGGCGTTTATCGAGCAGCACAGCGACCTCAACGCCACGCACAACTGCTGGGCCTGGAAACTGGGCGGGCAGTACCGCAGCAACGATGACGGCGAACCCGGCGGCACCGCCGGGCGCCCGATCCTGGCCGCCATCGAGGCCCAGGGCTTTGATCAGGTCGTGGTGCTGGTGGTCCGTTGGTATGGCGGCATCCAGCTAGGCACCGGAGGCCTGGCCCGTGCCTATGGCGGTGGCGCCAATAAATGCCTGCAAAACGCCGAACGGGTCGAACTGATCAGCCGCGTGCCCTTGAGCTGCGCCTGCGGCTTCGCCGAACTGACCCTGGTCAAGCTGCGCGTCGCCGAACTGGGCGGCCTGGTGCTGGAAGAAACCTTCACCGCCAACGGTGTTGAGCTGCAATTGGCACTCGGCGAAGCCCATATCGACACCCTGCAAACGCAGTTGGCCGACCTGAGCCGCGGGCGAATCCTGCTGCAACGTTGAACCTGATAATGTTGTTCACTGAACCTCGACGCCAAAGGAAGCCTTCATGTCTACGCCAAAAACCGCATTGATCATCGGCGCCTCGCGCGGGCTGGGCCTTGGCCTGGTCAAGCAATTGCTCCAGGACGGCTGGGACGTGACCGCCACCGTGCGTGATCCGGGCAAGGCCGATGCCCTGAAAGCCGTGGGCCCGGTCCAGATCGAGAAACTCGACATGGACGACCAGCAAGCCGTGATCGCCCTGAGCCAGCGCCTCAAGGACCGCACCTTTGACCTGCTGTTCGTCAATGCCGGCGTCAAGGGCCCGGCCAACCAGACCCCGGGCCACGCGACCCTGGCTGAAGTCGGCCAGCTGTTTTTCACCAATGCCGTGGCACCGATCAACCTCGCCCAGCGCTTTGCCCCGCAGATTCGCCAGGGCAGCGGCGTGCTGGCATTCATGAGCTCGGTGCTGGGCAGCGTGACCATGCCCGATGCGCCAGACCTGGCACTGTACAAAGCCAGCAAGGCCGCGCTGAACTCCATGACCAACAGTTTTGTGACGCAATTGGGCGAGCAGAAGCTGACGGTGTTGTCGCTGCACCCGGGCTGGGTCAAGACCGATATGGGCGGCGAAGGTGCCGACCTGGATGTGGAGACCAGCGTGCGCGGCCTGATTGCCCAAGTGAACGCCTACACCGGCAAGGGCGGCCATCACTTCGTCAACTACAAGGGCGAGACCATTCCCTGGTAACCAGCAGATGAGCGGTGGATAGACCCCACCGCTCACTCCACGTAGACTGCCCTCCTCGCCCTTACCGGCGACCCTGGATCAGCAGACAGGGCAACACTGAGCTGGCAAACCTGAACCCATCATTCAGAGGAGCCGGCCAATGCCTGCGACCCGTATCTGGTTAAAAAACCCTCTCGCGATCTTCACTGCCAATGCCCTGGACGCCCGTGGCGGCCTGGTGTTGCAAGACGGCGTGATCGTCGAAGTGCTCGCCCTCGGCCAACAACCGAGCATCGCCTGCGAACAAACCTTCGATGCCCGCGAGCATGTGATCCTTCCCGGCCTGATCAACACCCACCATCACTTCTACCAGACCCTGACCCGCGCCTGGGCGCCGGTGGTCAACCAGCCTTTGTTCCCCTGGCTGAAAACCCTGTACCCGGTCTGGGCCCGCCTGACGCCGGAAAAACTCGCACTGGCCAGCAAGGTCGCCCTGGCAGAATTACTCCTCTCGGGCTGCACCACCGCCGCCGATCACCACTACCTGTTCCCCGACGGCCTGGAAAATGCGATCGACGTGCAAGTCGACAGCGTGCGCGAACTGGGCATGCGCGCCATGCTCACTCGCGGTTCCATGAGCCTGGGCGAAGCTGACGGTGGGCTGCCACCGCAGCAGACCGTGCAGCAAGGTGAAGTGATCCTCGAAGACAGCCAGCGCCTGATCCAGCGCTACCACGAGCGCGGCGACGGCGCGCACATCCAGATTGCCCTGGCGCCCTGCTCGCCGTTCTCGGTCACTCCCGAAATCATGAGCGCCAGCGCCGAACTGGCCAACCAGCTCGATGTACGCCTGCACACCCACCTGGCCGAAACCCTCGACGAAGAAGACTTCTGCCTGCAACGCTTCGGCCTGCGCACCGTGGACTATCTGGACAGTGTCGGCTGGCTCGGCCCACGTACCTGGCTGGCCCATGGCATTCACTTCAACCCCGATGAAATCGCCCGCCTGGGCGCGGCCGGCACCGGGATTTGCCACTGCCCAAGCTCCAACATGCGCCTGGCCTCCGGCATCTGCCCGACCCTGGACCTGATCGCCGCTGGCGCGCCGATTGGCCTGGGCGTGGATGGTTCGGCCTCCAACGATGCGTCCAATATGATCCTCGAAGCACGTCAGGCCCTGTATATCCAGCGCCTGCGCTACGGGGCAGAAAAAATCACCCCTGAAGGCGTGCTGGGCTGGGCCACCAAAGGCTCTGCGCAACTGCTCGGCCGCAGCGACATCGGCGAGTTGGCCGTGGGCAAACAAGCTGACCTGGCGTTGTTCAAACTCGATGAGCTGCGCTTCTCTGGCAGCCACGATCCGATTTCGGCGCTGCTGTTATGCGGCGCCGACCGCGCGGATCGCGTGATGGTGGGCGGCAAGTGGCGGGTGATCGACGGGCAAATCGAGGGCATGGACCTCAAGGGCCTGATCGCCGATCACAGCCAGGCGGCGCGGCAGTTGATCGCCGGCTGACTACAACCCCAACAGCGACAACATGATAAAGGTCGCAAACAGTACAAAGTGGGTCATCCCTTCGATGGCGTTGGTTTCGCCATCGTTGAGGTTGATCGCGCTGACAATCAGCGTGATAAACACCATCACTGTTTGCACCGGTGTCATCGCCATCTGAAACGGCTGGCCGGTGTACAGCGCCATCGCTTCCATCACCGGCACAGTCAAGATCACCGTCGACAACGAAGCCCCCAGCGCGATGTTGACCACTGACTGCATGCGGTTGGCCAATGCCGCACGCAACGCGGTCAGAATCTCTGGCGCGGCAGAAATCGCCGCCACCAGGATTGCCGTGATCACCGGCGGCGCACCCGTGCCCTCCAGGCCAAGGTCCAGGGTCTTGGACATCACTTCGGCCAATGCGCCAATGACCACCACGCCAAACACCAGGGTTGCGATGGAGAATGTCAGGTTGACCGGCGAAGCCTGTTCTTCCGGCAGCGGCTTGCGGCGTTTTTCCGGATAGCTGTAGCTGAAGAAGTAACTGTGTGGTCCCACCTGCATGCGCAGGAACAAGGCGTACAACACCACCATCGCGCCAATGGTGAAGGCCGAGTAGATTTTCCAGTCGGCCTCGGGGATAAATTCCGGCACCACCATGGACACGCCCATGGCGGTCAGGATCATCACGCTGTAGGTCCGCGCCGAATCATCGTTGTAGGACTGCTCGCCATGCTTGATGCCGCCCATCAGTGCGGCCAGGCCGAGAATGCCGTTGATATCCAGCATCACCGCCGAGTAAATCGTATCGCGCACCAGGGTCGGTGACGCCTCGTTGCTCATCATGATCGCCAGGATCACCACTTCAACCAGCACCGCCGCGAGGGTCAGGATCATCGTGCCGTAAGGATCGCCGACTTTTTCGGCGAGCAGTTCGGCGTGGTGGGCCACGCGCATCGAGGCCATGACGATAAAACCGATCAGCACCAGGCCACCGAGCAGCGCCGTGGCCTGCCCACTGTGCAGCAGCCAGTGTTCCAGCGGATAGGCCGCGATGGCGGCGAGCAGCGCCAGCCACATGAATTTTTCTTGCTTGAGGGATGTGAGCATTACGGGCCTTTTCGAACAGCGAATCAGTCTGTGATGGGGTACAGACTGCGGCGTTTCGCTAACGTTTCGTTACACCTTAGTTCATTCCTCCATTGCCGCAGGCACGAAGAATGCTTACCGCTCGGTCAGGTTTTACCG
This sequence comes from Pseudomonas sp. FH4, assembly GCF_000510915.2. Classification (NCBI taxonomy): domain Bacteria; kingdom Pseudomonadati; phylum Pseudomonadota; class Gammaproteobacteria; order Pseudomonadales; family Pseudomonadaceae; genus Pseudomonas; species Pseudomonas sp. FH4. The sequence continues at coordinate 10,374 of NZ_AOHN01000014.1, forward strand.
ATTATTTGCGTCCTGGCCTGTAGAATGTCGCCATTGCACCTGATGAGAACGCACACATGTACGACTGGCTCAACGCCCTGCCCAAGGCCGAACTGCACCTGCACCTGGAGGGTTCGCTGGAGCCCGAGTTGCTGTTCGCCCTGGCCGAACGCAACAAAATCGCATTGCCGTGGAACGACGTCGAAACCCTGCGCAAGGCCTACGCCTTCAACAACCTGCAGGAGTTTCTCGACCTCTATTACAAGGGCGCCGATGTATTGCGCACGTCCCAGGATTTCTACGACCTGACCTGGGCCTACCTGCTGCGTTGCAAGGCGCAGAACGTGATCCATACCGAACCGTTCTTCGACCCGCAGACCCACACCGACCGTGGCATTCCCTTTGAAGTGGTGCTCAATGGCATCGCCAGCGCACTCAAGGACGGCGAGCAGCAACTGGGTATCACCAGCGGCCTGATCCTCAGCTTCCTGCGCCACCTGAGCGAAGAGCAAGCGCAAAAAACCCTCGACCAGGCGCTGCCGTTCCGTGATGCGTTTGTCGCCGTGGGCCTGGACAGCTCGGAAATGGGCCACCCACCGAGCAAATTCCAGCGTGTGTTCGATCGCGCCCGTGGCGAAGGTTTCCTGACCGTCGCCCATGCTGGCGAAGAAGGCCCACCGGAATACATCTGGGAAGCCCTCGACCTGCTGAAAATCCAGCGTATCGACCATGGCGTGCGCGCCATCGAAGACGAGCGCCTGATGCAGCGGATCATCGACGAGCAGATCCCCCTGACCGTGTGCCCGCTGTCCAATACCAAGCTGTGTGTATTCGACGACATGGCCCAGCACAACATCCTCGACATGCTGGAGCGTGGGGTGAAGGTCACCGTGAACTCCGATGACCCGGCGTATTTCGGCGGTTATGTCACCGAGAACTTCCACGCGCTGCACACCTCGCTGGGCATGACCCAGGACCAGGCCCGCCGCCTGGCGCAAAACAGCCTGGATGCACGCCTGGTCAAGCCCTGACCCCTCCCTGTAGGAGCGAGCTTGCTCGCGAAGGACGCCAACGATAAAGCGTACATCCTGGATGAACGCGACGCCTTTGAATTGTTCGCGGGCAAGCCCGCTCCTACACAGCCGCCATCCGGGCAATTTCCAAGCGCCCGGTCTCGGTGACCTGCACTGCGCTTGACTCATTGACCGTCTTCAACCAGCGCGACTGCATGAACAACTGCAACAATCCCGCCCCCAACGCCCCGCCCAGGTGCGGCTGCTGCTCGCTCCAGTCAGAGCAATCGCAAGCCATTGTCGAGAAACTATGCTGGGCCAGGGCCTGGGTGAAAATGCCATGCTCGGCCAAATGGCGTGCACCCAGGGGCGTCACATGGAGCCACTGTTCAAAGCGTTCAATCCACTTTGCCAGCACCATGCGCTGATAGAGGGCTGCCGCCATTTCCCCCCCAAGATGATCGTGGCATATCCGTGCCTGGCGCAACGAAGCCGGCGCCAGCAATGCCGTCACCGGCCGGCTGGATGCACTGCGCGCCACGCTAGCCATCGTGGTACTGGCCAATGCATCGACGGCTGCGCCCACATCCGCTGCCGCCATGCGGAAGAAGCGTTTACGCCCGCGGGCTTCAATACGTAGTAATCCACCGGCCGCCAAACGCGCCAAATGCGCATTCGCCGATGAAGCCGATAACCCAGCCAACATCGCCAACTCCTCGGAGGGCTTGGCCGAGCCGTCCATCAACGCCCAGATCATCGCGGTGCGTTTGGGGTCGGCCAACAATGTTGCGATCTGGCTGATGCAAGGTGCCTGTTCCATGTACTCACTCCCTGTTCAATCGTTGGTCTGCTCCATTTCGCCGAAAAGTATAAGTGTGTGAGCAGCGGATTCCGTGGCGTCTTACAGCCAAATCAGCGACAGCTACTGCCTGAAATTTCCTGAATTTCCCGAGGTTATTGTGTAGTCCCCCGTCGTTCAGGCAACTGCGCGCTCAACTTCCCACAACGTGCCACGAGCATTTCACGCAGGAGGTTGATCGGCTTACTCAATTGCGCACGATGGGCGCACAGCAGATTGAGCGGTGTGCGCTCACCCAGCAGCTCCGGCAAGAGCAACTGCAAGCGGCCGGCCAGCACATCGGCGCTGACATCCAGCCAGGACTTGTAGGCAATGCCCACCCCAGCCACGGCCCAACGCCGCACGACATCAGCGTCGTCACTGAAACGGTCGCCGCTGACGGTCAGGCTGATTTCCCGTCTAGCATCCTGAAAGCTCCAATGGTCGTGCACCCGGCTGCCGAGCATAAACAGCAGGCAATTGTGCTGGGCCAGTTCTTCCAGATGGCGCGGCTCGCCATGTCGGGCCAGGTAGCTGGGCGCCGCGCACAACACTCGGCGGTTGTCTGGCGCGACCGGCAAGGCCACCAGGCTCGAATCCTCGGGTTCGCCATAGCGCAAGGCGATATCCACCGGCTGGCGGAACAGGTCGGCGATCCGGTCGCCCAGCAGTAGGCGCACGTTCAACTGCGGGTGTTCACGCTGAAACTCGTCGAGCCAGGGCAGCAACAGGTTGCGTCCGAAGTCCGAAGGCGCCGACAACTGCAGGACACCGCTGACATGATCCTGGCCGCTGGCCAGCAACCGCCGCCCCTCATCCAGTTGGCTCAAGGCACCGCGGGCGTACTGCAGAAAACCTTCACCCTCGGCGGTCAGGCGCAGGCTGCGGGTGGAGCGCGCCAGCAAGCGCACGCCCAATTGTTGTTCGATGCGTTTTAACGCCGCACTGGCCACTGCCGCCGACATATCCATGACCCGTGCGGCGGCAGACAAACTGCCCAAATCCGCCGCACGCACGAACAACTGCAAATCATCAAAACGCAGCATGACCACCGTCCCGAGGAATTATCAAAAATCCGTTGAAAGAGAGTGCTCTTTTAGCGGGTTTTATCTGCAAGAGAAATAGCTAATGATCTGTCCATCACATTCGCCCCTCTATGGAACGCGCCATGAAAGCCATCGCCTACTACGCCGCATTGCCGATCAACGACCCCAAGTCCCTGCAAGACATCGAATTGCCTGAGCCAGTGGCCGGCCCGCGTGACTTGCTGGTGGAAGTCAAAGCCATCTCGGTCAACCCGGTGGACACCAAGATCCGCCAGAACGTCGCTCCGGAAAACGGCGCAGCCAAAGTGCTGGGCTGGGATGTGGCCGGCGTGGTCAAGGCGGTCGGCAGCGACGTCACGCTGTTCAAGGCCGGTGACAAGGTGTTTTACGCCGGCTCCCTGACACGCCCGGGCGGCAACAGCGAACTGCACACGGTGGATGAGCGGATTGTCGGCCATATGCCAAAAAGCCTGGGTTTTGCCGAAGCCGCCGCCCTGCCGCTGACCGCCATCACCGCCTGGGAGCTACTGTTCGAACGCCTGCAAGTGGCTGAAGGCAAGGCCGATCAAGGCCAGAGCCTGCTGATTGTCGGCGCTGCCGGCGGCGTAGGCTCGATCCTCACCCAACTGGCTGCGCAACTCACCGCACTCAAGGTGATCGGGAGCGCCTCGCGCCCGGACACCCAGGCCTGGGCCAAGGATCTGGGGGCCGACCTGGTGGTCGATCACAGCCAGCCCCTGAGCGAAGAGCTCAAGCGCGCCGGCCACCCACAGGTGACCCACGTCGCCAGCCTGACCCAGACCGACCAGCACCTGGACCAATTGGTCGAAGCCCTCGCACCCCAGGGCAAACTGGCATTGATCGACGATCCCAAGGCCCTGGATGTGACCAAGCTCAAGCGCAAGAGCCTGTCGCTGCACTGGGAGTTCATGTACACCCGCTCGATGTTCGAGACCGCTGACATGATCGAGCAGCACAACCTGCTCAATCGGGTCGCCGAGCTGATCGACGCCGGCACCCTGAAAACCACGGTGGGCGAACACTTCGGCGTGATCAATGCGGCGAACCTGCGCCGAGCCCATGCCTTGCTGGAAAGCGGCAAGGCCAAGGGCAAGATCGTGTTGGAAGGCTTCTAAGACGCGGGCTCTGTCAGTGTCATCCGTTATCGCTGTAGGTAACGGACGGCACCGCTAGTCAGAGACTTGATCCTTGTCATATTTGTGAGCGTATTCGGGTTTATATTGGCCGCCTTTGCCACGCAATCTTTTACGTGAGGAAGTCAGCAATGAAGATCCTGATAAAAGCGTTAGCAAAATCCCAAGGCAACAAATGGCAGGTCCGCCTGGACCACGACGCCTTTACCTTCCGCAGTGAAGCCGAGGCTCGCGCCTTCGCCAACACCCTGCAAAACCGAATCCAGGCACCCCATCGTTTTCCCGAAAGCCAGCAGCGCGCTACTGGCTGAAAAAGCGGTCAGGCCTGCGCTTGCAAGGTTCGCTGCCGTTGCAGGCGCTGGGTCAACATGGCCACCACTACCGCCAACACCCCACACAAGCTGATGACGATCGACATCGGCATGGCCGTGCCGTCGTGCAGTGCGCCGACCAACGATGCCGCACCTGCGGCCACGCCAAACTGGATGCAGCCCAGCAGGGCCGACGCGCTGCCGGCCCGCGCGCCCTGCCCGTTCATGGCGCACGCCGACGTATTGGGCATGATGCAACCCAGGCTGGCGATGCACAGGAACAGCGGCACCAGCAGCGGCCACAATGCTTCGGTATGCAAGGCACTGACCGCCAGCAGCGACAGCGCTGCCGCGAGGTAGACCCACACCGTGCGGGTCAGCAGAAACGCCGGGCCGCGCTTGGACAGCAGCCGCGCGTTGACCTGGGCCACCAGGATAAAGCCTGCGGCATTGGTGCCGAACAGCCACCCATAGTGCTCGGCCGGCACGCCGTAGAGCTTGATAAATACGAAAGGTGAGCCGGCGATGTAGGCGAACATCCCGCCAATTGCGATACCACCGGTCACGGCATACCCCAGGTACACCCGATCAGCCAGCAGCCGCCCGTATTGGCGCAACGCCCCGGACAGTGGCTGCCGAGGCTGATGGGCCGGAAAACTCTCCGGCAAACCGATAGCCACCGCCACCCCGGCGCCGACGCTGAATACCGTCAACGCGAGGAAAATCGACTGCCAGCCCCACAGGCTGACCATCACCCCACCGAGCATCGGCGCCAGGATCGGCGCCAGCCCGACCACCAGCATCAATTGCGAAAAGACCTTGGCCGAGCCCACCGCGTCGCACTTGTCGCTGACCACCGCCCGGGAAATCACCATGCCCGCACACCCGCCCAGGGCCTGGACGAAGCGCGCACCGATCAGCCATTCCAGGGACGGCGCATAGGCGCACGCCAGGGAGGCCACGGTGAACAAGGTGACACCGCTCAACAGCGGGATGCGCCGCCCGAAACGATCCGCCAGCGGCCCATAGATCAACTGGCCGATCGCAAGGCCCGTGAAATACACGGCCAGGGTCAGCTGGATATGTTTTTCGTCGGTGCCGAACGCCACCGCCATGGCCGGGAAGCCCGGCAGGTAAAAATCGATAGCCAGCGGCGCAAATGCGCTCAAGGCCCCAAGAATAAGGATTATGCGAAGGTTCATCAGGCACCCGGAAGAGTCGGCAGCCCGACAGTCTAGCCGCGCTTGGGTGCCTTGAACATTACGTTAGCTCGCTACCTATTAAATAATCAGGCGAGCTTGGCGCTGTAGCCTTCTTCGGTGATCAGGCTGATCACTTCGTCCGGCGACAAACGACTTTCCACACCGACTTCCTTGGCGGCCAGATTCACATTCACACTGGCGGCCGGATCCTTCGCTTGTACCGCTTGGGTCACGGCCCGGACGCAGTGGCCGCAGGTCATTCCTTCAACGCTGAATATTTGCATGACATGACTCCTTGAGTGAGGTTGCACCCAGTCTCATCCTTGCCACGATGGCAAGGTCAAGCACTGAAAACAAGCGCCGGGCTGGTATTCCCTGGCGGCGTCGGCCAAGCTGCAACCATCCACGATTTGAAACCCGGAGAATTCACCATGCGCTGGTCGTTTTTTGGCCTTGTCAGCCTGTTGAGCCTGTTCGCCGCTGTCCCCCAGGCCAGCGCCGCCGAGGACTATGCGGTGCTGATCATTTCCAGGGAGCGCCTGGAAGTACCGACCAACTGTGAGGTCGGCCTGTACGTCAATGACCAGTTGGCCGGACGGCTGTTCCAGGAGCAATCCACCTCATTCAACTTCCCGGAAGGCAAGGTCTCGCTGCGGCTCAAATTGCTGCCGGGCCAGGTTCCCGGATGCCTGCCGGGGCTTCTGGCGCCCAAGGCCCAAGAGATCACGCTCAAAGCCGGCGACGTGCGCAAATTGCGCATTGCCCAGGGCGCCGACGGCATGTACCTCAAGGCCGCCAAGCTCGGTTACTGACGCGAACCTGTCTCAATGCCGTTTTCTGTAGGAGCGAGCTTGCTCGCGAAGAACGTCAACGATAACGCGTGTTTACCGGGTAAACGCGGCGCTCTCCAGTTTTTCGCGAGCAAGCTCGCGCCTACAGAAAAACGGTATCAGGGCTTGCCGTGAATTAAGGGGCTTGACCTTCCTATCAGGTCAAGGTTGATCCTACAGGCAACTTTTCCTGGAGGAACGCCCCATGAATGGATCCACCACCTTCGACCTGCCGATCAGCGGCATGACCTGCGCCAGTTGCGTCGGGCGGGTCGAACGCGCCCTGAACAAGGTGCCCGGCGTGCAAAACGTCAGCGTCAACCTGGCCAATGAACGGGCCCACGTCGAGGTGACGGGCCAGATGGACCCCGCCGTGCTGATCGCCGCCGTGGAAAAAGCCGGCTACACCGCCACCCTGCCGCAAAGCGAAACCGCCACCCAAGCCAGCCAGGAACAACGCCTGAAACGCGAACGTTGGTCGCTGGTGATGGCCATTGCGCTGGCGTTGCCGCTGGTCCTGCCGATGCTGGTGCAACCGTTCGGCCTGCACTGGATGCTACCGGCCTGGGTGCAATTCCTGCTCGCCACCCCCGTGCAGTTCATCTTTGGTGCGCGCTTCTATGTCGCCGCCTGGAAAGCCGTGCGCGCCGGCGCGGGCAACATGGACCTGCTGGTGGCCATCGGCACCAGCGCAGGCTATGGCCTGAGTATCTACCAGTGGCTCAGCGCGCCGGCTGGCGTCGAGCCGCACTTGTACTTCGAAGCCTCGGCGGTGGTGATCGCCCTGGTGCTGCTTGGCAAATACATGGAAAGCCGCGCCAAACGCCAGACTGCCAGCGCCATCCGCGCCCTGGAGGCCTTGCGGCCAGAGCGGGCGATTCAGGTGATCGATGGCCGCGAGCAAGAGGTCGCGATCAGCGCCCTGCGCCTCAATGATCTGGTGCTGGTCAAGCCCGGCGAACGTTTCCCGGTAGATGGCGAAGTGGTCGAAGGCCAAAGCCATGCCGACGAAGCCTTGATCACCGGGGAAAGCCTGCCAGTGCCGAAACAACCGGGGGATAAAGTCACCGGCGGCGCGATCAACGGTGAAGGCCGTTTGCTGGTACGCACCCTGGCCCTCGGCGCAGAAAGCGTGCTGGCGCGGATCATTCGCCTGGTCGAAGACGCCCAGGCGGCCAAGGCGCCGATCCAGAAACTGGTGGATAAAGTCAGCCAGGTGTTTGTGCCGACCGTGCTGGTGATCGCCCTCGCCACCCTGGTTGGCTGGTGGTTGTATGGTGCACCGCTGGAAACCGCATTGATCAATGCCGTCGCGGTGCTGGTGATTGCCTGCCCTTGCGCATTAGGCCTGGCCACGCCGACCGCAATCATGGCCGGCACCGGTGTCGCGGCCCGCCACGGGATTTTGATCAAGGACGCCGAAGCCCTGGAGCGCGCCCACGAAGTCAGCGCGGTGGTGTTCGACAAGACCGGCACCCTCACTTCCGGCGCCCCCAAAATCGCCCACCTCAGTGCAGTGGATGGCAACGAAGCACTGTTGCTGCAACAGGCCGGCGCCCTGCAACGCGGTAGCGAACACCCATTGGCCAAGGCGGTACTGGACGCCTGCAATGATCAAGGCCTGCCGGTTGCCGATGTCAGCGCCAGCCAATCCCTGACCGGGCGCGGCATTGCCGGCACCCTGGACGGTCGGCAACTGGCCCTGGGCAATCGGCGCCTGCTCGATGAGACCGGCTTGAAGCCGGGTGACCTGGCCGCCAACGCCAGTGCCTGGGAAGCTGAAGGCCGCACCTTGTCCTGGTTGATCGAGCAAAGCCCGGAACCTCGGGTGCTGGGCCTGTTTGCCTTTGGCGACACCCTCAAGGACGGTGCCCTGCAAGCCGTGCAACAGCTCAAGGCGCGACACATCAGCAGCCACTTGCTGACCGGCGACAACCGCGGCAGTGCCCGCGTGGTGGCACAAGCGCTGGGCATCGATGATGTGCACGCCGAAGTGTTGCCCGCCGACAAAGCCGCCACCGTCGCCGAGCTGAAAAAGACTGGCGTGGTGGCCATGGTCGGCGACGGCATCAACGATGCCCCGGCCCTGGCCGCCGCGGATATCGGCATCGCCATGGGCGGCGGCACCGACGTGGCGATGCACGCGGCGGGTATCACGCTGATGCGTGGCGATCCACGCCTGGTGCCGGCAGCCCTGGAAATCAGCCGCAAGACCTACGCGAAAATCCGGCAGAATCTGTTCTGGGCCTTTGTGTATAACTTGATCGGCATTCCGCTGGCCGTGTTCGGCCTGCTCAATCCGGTGTTGGCCGGCGCCGCCATGGCCCTGTCCAGCGTCAGCGTGGTCAGCAACGCACTGCTGTTGAAAACCTGGAAACCCAAGGATCTGGAGGATCACCGCTCATGAACATCGGCCAGGCAGCCCGGCAAAGCGGCTTGAGCGCAAAGATGATTCGTTATTACGAATCCATCAACCTGCTCAAGCCGGCCCATCGCAGCGACAGTGGCTATCGCCTGTATAGCGCCGACGACCTGCACACCCTGGCGTTTATCAAGCGCTCGCGGGACTTGGGGTTTTCACTGGCAGAAGTCGGCAAGCTGCTGGAGCTGTGGCAGGACCGGCAACGGGCCAGTGCCGACGTCAAGGCGTTGGCTCGCCAGCATATCGAGGAGTTGAATCAAAAGATCCGCGAACTGGGGCAGTTGCGCGATACGTTGCAGGACTTGGTGGAGCACTGCCAGGGCGATCACCGGCCCGATTGTCCGATTCTCAAGGAGTTGGCGTCGGGCAGTTGCTGCGGATCCAACTGACCGAACGCAAAACCCAATGTGGGAGCGGGCTTGTGTGGGAGCCGGGCTTGCCCGCGATAGCATCACCTCGGTGCAACTGATGTACCGAGGTGCCTGCATCGCAGGCAAGCCAGCTCCCACATTTTTTAACCCCCAGTGTGCTGGGCGATCACTGCATCCAAGGCGGCGGCGGTTCTTCCGCCGGTTTGCCCGGTGGTGCATCATCCGCCGCACGGATCGCCTGGCGCCGCTCTTCGTCAAGCCGCGCCGCTTCGATCTCACGCATCACGCCGCCGACATCCGCCAATTCTTCCGGCTCGTCGAACTCGCCAGTCAACACACTGGCCGGATGCAAGGTGCCGGCTTCGTACAGCGCCCACATTTCCTTGGCGTACTTGGTGGTCTTCAATTCGGGGGCAAACCGCCCGAAATACGAAGCCATGTTGCCCACGTCCCGCTCCAGCATGCTGAATGCGTGGTTGTTACCCGCCGCATCCACCGCCTGAGGCAAGTCGATGATCACCGGGCCCGTCGGCGTCAGCAATACGTTGAACTCGGAAAGATCACCGTGCACCAGACCGGTACACAGCATCAGCACGATCTGCGAGATCAGGAACGCGTGATACTCACGGGCCTGATCCGGTTCCAGGACCACGTCGTTCAGGCGTGGCGCCGCGTCACCGTATTCATCGGCCACCAACTCCATCAGCAACACGCCTTCAAGGAAGTCGTAGGGCTGTGGCACGCGAACACCCGCACCGGCCAGGCGAAACAGCGCCGCTACTTCAGCGTTCTGCCAGGCGTCTTCGGTTTCTTTCTTGCCGAACTTGGAGCCCTTGGCCATGGCCCGGGCCTGCCGGCTGTTGCGGACCTTGCGGCCTTCCTGGTATTCGGCCGCCTGACGAAAGCTTCGTTTATTCGCCTCCTTGTAGACCTTGGCGCAACGTAATTCGTTGCCGCAGCGCACCACATAAACAGCTGCTTCTTTACCACTCATGAGTGGGCGCAGCACTTCGTCGACCAGACCGTCCTCGATCAGGGGTTCAATGCGTTTAGGAGTCTTCATCAGCTTTTATTGTGGGTCCTTTATTACCAAACACGCGTATGGCACTCGTTATACGGCAATCCTCGCACAGCGGGGAGAGGGTAACGAGCCTTGATCTGCTAAAGAATGCATCCAATATGCCAGATTAATCCGACAAAGCCGCTATTGCTCAAGGCGTTCGGATGATAGCCGAGATCAGCGCTCAATGATCGCCGTCACGCCCTGCCCGCCCGCAGCACAGATCGAAATCAGCCCGCGCCCCTTGCCGGCGGCGTCCAGCAGCTTGGCCAGGTTGGCGACAATACGCCCACCGGTGGCGGCAAATGGATGCCCAGCGGCCAGGGAGCTGCCCTTGACGTTCAGGCGGCTGCGGTCGATAGAGCCCAACGGCGCGTCCAGGCCCAGGCGGGTCTTGCAGTAATCGGCATCTTCCCAGGCCTTGAGCGTGCACAACACTTGGGCGGCGAAGGCTTCGTGAATTTCGTAGTAATCAAAATCCTGCAGCGTCAGGCCATTGCGCGCCAGCAAACGGGGTACGGCATATACCGGCGCCATCAACAGCCCTTCGGCACCGTTGACGAAATCCACCGCCGCCGCTTCGCCATCACGCAGGTAGGCGAGAATCGGCAGGCCACGCTCCTTGGCCCAGGCTTCGCTGCCCAATAACACCAGGGACGCGCCATCGGTCAGCGGCGTGGAGTTGCCGGCGGTCAGGGTGCCCTTTTCACTGCGTTCAAAAGCCGGTTTGAGGCTGGCGAGCTTTTCCAGGGTCAGGTCCGGGCGCAGGTTGTTGTCACGGGTCAGGCCCAGGAACGGTGTGAGCAAATCGTTGTGCCAGCCCTCGGCGTAGGACGCGGCCATTTTCTGATGGCTTTCCAAGGCCAGTTGGTCCTGCTCGGCGCGGGGGATCTGCCAGGTCTGCGCCATCAGTTCGCAATGCTGGCCCATGGACAGGCCAGTACGCGGTTCACCATTGCGCGGCAGTTCCGGCTTGAGGTGATGCGGGCGAAGTTGTAACAGGACTTTTAATTTATCCGCCATGGATTGGCTGCGATTGGCTTGCAGCAAGATTTTGCGCAGGCCCTCATTCACCCCGATGGGCGCGTCGGAAGTGGTATCGACCCCGCCGGCGATCCCGCATTCGATCTGCCCCAGGGCAATCTTGTTAGCCACCAGTAGCGCCGCTTCCAGCCCGGTGCCGCAGGCCTGTTGAATGTCATAGGCCGGGGTTTGTGGCGACAGGCGCGAGCCCAGCACGCATTCGCGGGTCAGGTTGAAGTCCCGCGAATGCTTGAGCACCGCGCCTGCGGCCACTTCACCCATGCGCAAGCCGTGCAGGTTATAGCGCTCGATCAAGCCTTCCAGGGCCGCCGTCAACATGGCCTGGTTACTCGCCGTGGCATAGGGGCCATTGGAACGGGCGAAGGGGATACGATTACCGCCAATGATCGCGACACGGCGCAACTGAGTCATGGAAAGCTCCCTGTTAGGTGGTAGGTGCAATCCTGAGCCTAGACTAGGAACGACTGTCACCTATTGATGGTCCACCCTTTGAACCCCAGCAGCCGGAGAGCGTTCCATGTCTGACCGTTATATCGACTTCGCCAACTCAAGCCTTGGCCACCGCGTGGTCTCGGCCATTGGCCTGCCGTCCCCGGTACGCCTGGAGCGCTGGCAAGCCGGACGCCTGCGCCCGGTGGAAGGCGCCCTGCTGTTGGGCGGCGGCCCACTGGCGGCCCAGGTGTTGGGGTTTGCCAATAAACTCACCGAGGCCATCTACAGCTACGGCCCCGAACCGCTCAAGGCCACGCCGTGGATCCCCGGGCATGGCCCCAAGCTCAAGGCGGTGCTGTTCGATGCCAGCCATTTGCAACATACCGACCAACTCAAGCAACTGCGCGAGTTCTTCCAGCCGCTGCTGAAAAATCTCGATCACAGCGCACACCTGGTGATTCTCGGCCGCGCCCCGGAAAGCCTCAGCGAACCGTTTGCCGCCAGCACCCAGCGCGCGCTCGAAGGGTTCAGCCGGTCGCTGGCCAAGGAGCTGCGCAACGGCGGCACCTTGCAATTGCTGTATGTCACAGAAGGCGCCGAGGATCAATTGGAAGGTGCGCTACGGTTTTTCCTTTCGCCGAAAAGTGCCTATATCAGCGGCCAGGTGCTGCGCCTGAACGCCTGCCCAACCCAGGTGCACGACTGGACCCGCCCACTGGCCGGGCTCAAGGCCCTGGTGACCGGCGCCGCACGAGGTATCGGTGCTTCGATTGCCGAAACCCTGGCCCGCGACGGTGCCGAGATTGTGTTGCTGGATGTGCCCCAGGCCAAGGCCGATCTCGACGCCCTCGCCGCTCGGTTGGGCGGGCGCGGCATTGCCCTGGACATTTGCGCCGATGACGCCGCCACGCAGTTGATCGAGCAGTTGCCGAACGGCATCGACATCGTGGTGCACAACGCCGGCATCACCCGCGACAAGACCCTGGCCAACATGACCCCGGAATACTGGGACGCGGTATTGGCGGTCAACCTCAATGCCCCGCAAGTGCTGACCAAGGCCCTGCTCGACAGCGGCACCCTGCACGACAACGGCCGCGTGGTGTTGCTGGCTTCGATCAGCGGCATCGCTGGCAATCGCGGGCAAACCAACTACGCCGCGAGCAAGGCCGGGCTGATCGGCCTGGCCCAGGCCTGGGCGCCGCTGCTGGCGCAACGGGGCATCAGCATCAACGCGGTGGCCCCAGGTTTTATCGAGACCCAGATGACCGCGCACATTCCCTTTGCCTTGCGTGAAGCCGGGCGACGCATGAGCTCGCTGGGCCAGGGTGGCTTACCGCAAGATGTGGCCGAAGCCGTGGCCTGGCTGGGCCAACCGGGGTCAGGTGCAATCAGTGGCCAGGCGCTGCGCGTATGCGGGCAAAGCCTGCTGGGAGCGTAACTATGCTGTGGCACACATTACCCCGCAGCCCGGCACTGCCGCCGCTGTATTGGCGCGCCGCGCTCAAGCGCAAGATCACCGGCACCACGTTGCCCACTTCAGGGCTGCACTGCCGGGTGCAGGTCAATCCCGAGGCGGTAGCGGCCTATCGCAAGGTCTGCGGGTTTGCCGAGAGCCCGATGCTGCCGGCGACTTATCCACACATCCTGGCGTTCGGCCTGCAGTTGCAGTTGCTGACGGCGCGGGAATTCCCCTTCCCGCTGCTGGGGCTGGTGCACTTGAGCAACCGTATCCGTGTGTTTCGCCCCATGGGCGGGGTCAGCGACGTGCGAGTCAGTGTGCATACGCGCAACCTGCAACCCCATGCCAAGGGCGCGACCTTTGACCTGATCACCACCGTCGAGGATTCCCTGGGTTTGTTGTGGGAGGGCGAAAGCCGAATGCTCTGTCGCGGGGTGAAACTCGATGGTGAAGCGCCAGAACAATCCCTGCCAGCGCCCAATATGGTCAACGAGCTGACCCGCTGGCAGGCACCGTCCGACATCGGTCGGCGGTACGCCCGGGTATCCGGTGACTACAACCCGATCCACTTGAGCGCCCTCACCGCCAAGCTGTTCGGTTTCCCCCAGGCCATCGCCCACGGGCTGTGGAACAAGGCACGTACCGTGGCGGCCCTGCATGAACATCTGCCCTCGGCGAATATCGAGCTCTACGTTGAGTTCAAGAAACCGGTACGGCTGCCTGGCGAAGTCATCTTGTTGACCGGTGCCCCCGGTTCCAGTGGCGAGTTGCAACTCAAGGGCAGTGGCGATATCGAACATATGCTCGGAAAGTGGCAGCCGATTGCCTGAAACAGCGGCAATTTGCTGATTAATTGTATATATACAACCTAAGTTATAGCGGGCTATCGATAGCCCGCTAACTTATCCAAGTGATTGTTTTACATAACATCACCTCAAAACAAAAACCTCTACATATACCCTTGGTATTAATCACCAAGACGCACTTACGCGCCTGTATATAAATCGTTAATACCAAGTTGAGCGTTGCGATAAAGAGTGCCGAGGACTGTGATAGCCACAACGGACGCATGTATTGCCCGCCGAAGAACGGGCGAACTTGCGAAACCAACAAAGGCTGTACCAGGTGCTAAGGAACTCATCATGAAAACTCAAGTCGTGTTGTGGAAAGCAAGTACTGCATTGGCCCTTATCCTGGCGATGAGCCTGGGTGGCTGCAGCAGTGGTGGTGGCGGTCACAAGAGCAGCGTTGCATCCTCCTCCCCAGATGCTGGCGCCGGGACCGGTGGTGGTACTGGCGGTGGTGACGGTGGCGGAACCGGCGGTGGCACAGGTGGTGGTGACGGCGGCGGTACTGGCGGTGGCACAGGTGGCGGAACCGGCGGTGGTACTGGCGGTGGCACAGGTGGCGGAACCGGCGGCGGTACTGGCGGCGGTACTGGCGGTGGCACAGGTGGCGGAACCGGCGGTGGTACTGGCGGCGGCACAGGTGGCGGCACCGGCTCAACCACCAGCCCCTTGGTAACCGGTCAAATCGCAGCCAACCTGGGTGACACCCTCGGCAACGTAGGCACAGCTATCGGTGGCATCGGCACAACCGTGGGCGGCGTTCCCGTCGTCGGCACTACAGCCGGTGGCTTGGTGACCAGCGTCGGCACGGCGGTAGGCAGCGTCAGCGATGGCTTGACGGATGGCCTGGGTTCCCTGGGCACTAACAGCAACTCCCTGGGCATTACCGTGGCCGGTGTGGGCAACGCTGTCGCCGATCTGGGCGGTGGTGTTTCGACCACTGGCAAATCGTTGTCCACCACCTTGGGTGGCATCCCTGTCGTCGGCGGCCTTACCGGTGGTGTCGGCGGCACTGTCGGTGGCGTGGTAGACAAAGTAGGCCAGGCCGTCACCATGCTCGGTGACACCTTGAGCACTGCCAGCACCACGGGTCCCCTGGGATCGGTCACCAACACCCTGGGCGGCAAAGTACTGGTACCGGTGGTCTCGCTGGTTGAAAACACCACCGGCAATCTCGGTAAAGCCACCGGCCTGGGTGCCCCGGTCAATGGCCTGCTGGATAAAGTCGGCTCAACCGTCACCGGCCTGAGTGGCCAAGTGTCTGGTGCTGGTGGTACTGGCAACCCTGTCACTGGCATCGTGGGCAGTGTGCTCGGCGGTGTAGGTGCAGTAGCAGGTACTTCCGGTGGCCTGGTTTCGCCTTCTGCCGGGACTGGCAGCGGCAGCGCCCCAGCATCCGGCCTGCCTGAACTGGTAGGTGGCCTGGTGGCCAACGTCGGCAACGGTCTGAATGCTGGCAACACCAACGGCACCGTCAGTGCGGGTGGTGTGGCAGGCGGTGCACTGGGTAACACAGTGGCCTCGCTTGGCACAGTGATCGGTGGCAACGGCGTCGCCAACACAGCGGCCACCGCACCGATTGCAGGCCTGGCCAGCAATGTGGGCGCCGCGCTGAACCCTGTGACTTCGGGTGTCAGCAGCCTGACCCAAAATATCGGTACCACCACCGGCATCGGTGCACCGGTTAACGGCCTGGTGACTCAAGTGGGCGGGGCGGTCAGCAGTATCGGCACCAGCATCACGGCCACCAATGCCAACCCCATCACCAATACCCTGGGGCAAACCGTTAACACAGTCGGTGGGGTTGTCACCTCACTGGGCGGCGCAGTCACCGGTGGCACGGGTACAACAGGTGGTCTGCTCGGCAACTTGAACATCGGCGCCACCGCCACTGGCAGCACCAGCGGCACCGTAGGCGTCGGCGGTCTGCTCAACGGCCTGACCGGTAAATAAGAGAATTGCACCTGGCCCATTAGACGGCCTCCCCTACAGCGCCTACGCTTGGTTGAGACGAGAGACTCCAATGGATCTCTCGTCTTTTTTATTGGCTGTCAGCCAGTGAAAGCCCCCGAACCGCGCCCCAGAGCCCGGCGGAAACCAGCGAAATGCTGCTGCAGTTTTGACCATGGAGTGTCCTATGCGCGTTTTGACGCCGTTGTTATTGCTCACCCTCAGCGCTTACGTCCACGCCGAGACCCTACCCAGCTTCCTCAACAGCAACGACACCATCCGCAACCTCCCCGTGCCCAACCTGCCGGCCGACGCCTACCGCCCGGTGACCCCACAGACCCAACTGCCGCAGACCCCGGCCGCACAAGCCCAACCGTTGCTGATGGACACCAAGGTCACCATCCGCAAGCTGCAGATCGACGGCGGCACGGTGTACCCGCTCCAGGAAGTCGCCCAGGTGTTCGAGCCGTTGATTGGCCACGAAACCAACCTCGCGCAACTGATCGAAGCCACCCGCAGCATCACCCGACGTTATCAACAGGATGGTTATCTGTTGTCCTACGCTTTCCTGCCCGACCAGCGCTTCGAACAGGGCCTGGTGCGCGTGGTGTTGGTCGAGGGCTATATCAAGGACTACCAGGTGCAAGGCGACATTGGCTCGGTCTCGGCCTACGTCGACAAACTGGCACAAAAGCTCCTGGCCGAACGCCCACTGACTCGCAAGACCTTCGAACGCTACACCACGTTGATGGGGCGTATTCCCGGCGTCACCCTGCAAGCGCAGGTACCGCCACCGGGCACCACCGATGGTGCCGCGCATATGAATATCCAGGCCAGCCGCAAACCGTTTACCAGCAGCATGAGCATGACCGACGACAGTCGCGGCGGCCTGCAAGCCTTGATCGCCGGCACCAGCAATTCCCACACCTCGATGGGCGAACAAGTGAGCCTCAGCGGGCTGTTCCCGCCGGGGGAGGACAAAGAGCATTACTACCGCCTCGACTACAGCCAGTTCATCAATGCCGAAGGCACGCAACTGAGCCTGTATGGCGCGCGCTATCGCAGCGACCCGAGCACCCACATCCGCCTGGACGGCGGCTTCTCACTCAAGCCGCATCGGGAGAACGACCGCTTCTCCATCGGCCTGAGCCATCCGCTGATCGCCTCGCCCAGCGAGTCGCTGACCCTGGGTACACGCTTCTACGGGGTGAACGACAGGACCCGCTATCAACTGGTCGGTTACCCGCAACGCTTCGATGTGGAAACCGACCTGCGTGCGCTGGCCTTCGAAGGGGATTGGCGTAAAGCCGACAACCGCCAACTGCGCATCCTCAGCGCCGGCCTGTACCAAGGTATCGACGGCCTGGGCGCCAATACGCGCAGTGACCTGGAAGGAATAAAGTCGGACCTGGACTTCTTCCGCCTGCGCCTGTCCGGGGTGCAGAGCGACAAGTTCTTCGACAACTGGCAAGGCGTTCTTTCGGCGGCGCTGTACTGGAGCGACGACACTCTGCCCGACAGCGAACGTGCGGTATTCGGTGGGCAGAACTTCGGGCGCGGTTATCCCGATGACCAGGGCTCGGGCGACAAGGGCTGGGGCGTGGCCTACGAGGTCAACTACAGCTACAACCGGGCGGGGGACTGGGTCAGGATCGTGCAGCCTTACATCGTGCTCGACCGTGCCAAGGCCTGGTTCAACAACCTGCCGGTGAAGGGCAGCGACATGTCTTCTGCGGCCGTCGGCCTGCGTTTTGGCGATGCCAAGTACTACAATATTGCGTTGGAGGCGGCCAAGCCGATGTCGGATATGGCGTTGGACAGTTTTAACCGACGGCCGCGGTATACGTTGAGTTTTAGCTATCAACTGTAGGGGGCTTGGATTTTTTTGGGGGGGGCCGCCCAAGACCAAACTCGCTCCCCTTGTGGGAGCGAGCTTGCTCGCGATAGTCGTTAACGGTGACGTTGGGTATCTGACACTCTGCGGCGCTCTAACTGACGCCATCGCGAGCAAGCCCGCTCCCACAGATAAGCAGCTTCGCACTTTGGTTTTATTGCCCTGCTTTTGATCTTGGGCGCCCCGTTAACTCAGGTCAACGCATCCCCCACCTTGCCAAAGAACGTAGTGATCTGCGGCCCCAGCAACTTCCCGGCCGCCAGCACCACCAACGCAATCACCACAATCAAAATCACATATTCGATAGCCGTCGCACCCTCCCGCCGGCGCAAGAACAGCATCGACCACGCACAAATCCTCATCAGCAAGGCAAGCAACATAAAATATCTCCTCAACTGGGCGCTACGGACTGGCCAACTGCTCCCTACGCCCTGGGAAACAGATTGTTTAGGGTGTCGATCAATCGAACCAGGTAGATGGGTTTGCGAAACAGGTCCAGGACCTGCAACCGCAACATGTCACTGACATCATCCATTTCGGCATGACCGGACATGACAATCACGGGCAGATGCTGGCGTGAGGTGTGCTCACGCAAGCGCTTGATCAGGGAAATCCCGCTTTCCTCAGGCATGCGCAGGTCGGTGATGACCAGCCCGATATCAGGATGCAGTGTCAGTTCCTGCAACGCGTCCGTGACGGAGGTGGCGCAGAAACAAACGAAGCCCTCGTTTTCCAGCGATTCGGCCAGTTCTACGAGGGCATCTTCTTCGTCATCCACCAACAGGATCTGTTGGCGGCTCGCAACAACGGCGTTCATGAGCAATACCTTGCGAAACAATCACTGATGGGCTTGCTCAAAGCACTGTTGCCAATCAGGTCAGGGCTGCCCCGACTTTAGCGAACATGGCCGCGATCTGAGGCCCAAGCAATTTCCCCGCTGCCAGCACGACAAGGGCAATAACGGCCACGAGGATCACATACTCAATCGCTGTGGCGCCTTCCTTGCGGTGAAAGAGCAGTTGGAGCTGGACGTAGAGCTTCATCATGAAGGTAAGGAACATATGACTTCTCCTTTGCGCTTACGTGCGCAGATCTCGCAGTGCTGCACGGTGATTGCTGCGTGCCACTAGAGCATTGTCAACAAACCCCACCTCAACAACTGTAAGAACTGATTAATCACAAAGTATTAGTCGTAAAACTGGCGCCATAAACCCGTGTTTTCAGGGCGCATGTCGATAGTTCCAAAATAAATCATGGTCGGTAATGGCATTTTGTCCTAGCTCGGCTACCTTCAAATAACGAAATCGTTAGATGTTCATAGCTGCCTGGTTGCGAAATCAACTCGTTGGGAAAGACGGGCGCGTGGTGCAACAGGAAAGGGAGAGCCTTCATGAACAGTCGTGTCAGCATGATCCTGGCCGGGTTGTTATTAATCGGCGCGCTGTTCGCGGGCTATTGGGGACTGGTGCTGAGTCGTCCGCCTGAGCCGGCTGCCGAGCCTGCGCCATCTGGCGTTTCTGTGGAAAAAACCGTCGCCGCCGTCGAAGACCAGACCCGTCAATCGGTAGTGGTCCTGGCCCATGATGTACCGCCGTATGTTGCCCTCACCGCTGCTGACCTGACCCTGGAAAGACTGCGCACCGCACCCGCCGGTAGTTTGACCAGCCTCGACCAGGCCATCGGCCGCACACCCTTGAGAGCCCTGAGTGCCGGCACCTGGCTGGATAACTCCAGCTTCAATGCCGGTGGCCCGCTGGCCCGCATGATCCGCCCTGACGAGCGCGCCCTGGCCGTGGCCGTCGATGAGGTCATCGGCGCGGCTGGCCAGTTGAGCCCAGGCGATTATGTGGATGTGCTGCTGTTCCTGCGCTCGGAAGGCGCTAACCCTGAGCCCACGTCCCAGATCATCGTGCCGGCCCTGCGCCTGCTCAGCGTGGGCGATAACCTCGGCCCGACCAACGATGGCAAGCCCGCCGTGGCGCCGCCCACCACCGATGAAGAAAAAGCCCGTCAGGTACAACGCCAGGCAAACCCGCCACGCACCGTGGTGTTGGCGGTGCCGGAACAGTTGATGAGCCGCCTGATGCTGGCCACCAGCGTCGGCGCCTTGCGCCTGGCCGTACGCAGTGCCGATGAACAGTTGCTGAGCCAGTACTGGGCCGGGGATAACGAGGCGTCGGCCAATCTGCAAAGCGCCAATCGCGACCTGTACCAGTTCACTCAACTGGCCATGGTCGCCGCGCCGAAAAGAGTTGCACAAGCCGGGGCCACCAACGAATCCAGGCGCTCCGGCATCGAGGTCATACGCGGTAACCAAGCGACCCAACAAAATCCCTGATTGAACAAGGATGCCTTGAATGCACCAACGTTTAGCACCTGTGTTCACTCAAATGGCCTGGGCACTGATGCTGTCCAGCCTGCCTGTCGGCCTGGCGTTTGCGGCCTCGGACAGTTGCAGCAACCTGGGCGCCCTGCCGGCCGTGGTCGAGGTCGGCGAAGGCTTGCAGCAAACCCTGCAATCACCGGTGGCAATTACCCGCTTGGCCATCGGCGACCCGAAAATCGCCGATGTGCACCTCAACGGTGACCGCAGCTTCCTGCTCACCGGCGTTGCTTCTGGTGCCACCAGCCTGATGGTCTGGACTCGCTGTTCCAGCGCCCCGCGCCAGAGCATGGTATTCGTCAAGGGCAAAGCCAGTTCAAGCCTGACCAGCCAGGCCCTGTCGCCCTCCGACGACCCGTCCCTGCCGAGCCAGGTGCAGACCGATATCCGCTTTGTCGAAGTCAGCCGCACCAAGCTCAAGGAGGCCAGCACATCAATCTTTGGCGGCACTGGCAACTTCCTGTTCGGCAGCCCGCGTACAGCGGGCATGAGCCTGCCGCTGGACAACAACACCTTTAACATCGGCATCGGCGGCGGGCGGTTTTCGGCGCTGATCAATGCCCTGGAACGCAGCGGCTTTGCCTATACCCTGGCGCGGCCGAGCCTGGTTGCCATGAGCGGGCACAGCGCGACCTTTCTCGCCGGCGGCGAAGTACCGATCCCGGTGCCCAGTACCGGCAGCGATACGATTTCCATCGAGTACAAAGAGTTCGGCATCCGCCTGACGTTGACCCCCACCGTGATCGACCGCACGCGGATTTCCCTCAAGGTGGCGCCGGAAGTCAGCGAACTGGATTACGCCAACGCCTTGCAGGTAGAAGGCATCCAGGTGCCGGCCCTGACCGTGCGCCGTACCGACACCACGGTGTCTTTGGCCGACGGCGAAAGTTTTGTGATCAGCGGCCTGATCAGTAATAACAACCGTTCCACCATCAGCAAGTTTCCAGGCCTGGGCGATATCCCGATCCTCGGTGCGTTTTTCCGCGACAGCAACGTCAGCCGCGAGGAAAAAGAGCTGCTGATGATCGTCACCCCGCACTTGGTCCAGCCCCTGGCCGCCAACGCACGCCTGCCGTCCCTGCCCGGGGAAAAACTGCGCAACTACGACCCCAACTGGTATCGCCTGTACTTCCTGGAAAACGGCAACTTCGACCGACGCACAGGACTTTCCCAATGAGCGATAGCCTGAGCCAGACGTTCCTGGCAATCACCCGCAACACCACCGACCTGGAATGGCTGCAAGGCGCCCTCGCGCCCCTGGGCCAAGTGGTCAGTGCCGGTGGTGGCAGCCTCGACGAACTGTTGGCCCTGGTGGACGTGACCTTCGCCAACCTGGTGTTCGTGGGCCTGGACCGCGAGCATGTGGTGGCCCAGAGCGCCTTGATCGAGGGCGCCCTGGAAGCCAAGCCGATGCTGGCTATCGTCGCCCTCGGTGACGGCATGGACAATCAACTGGTGCTCAACGCCATGCGTGCCGGCGCGCGGGATTTTGTCGCCTACGGTTCACGCTCCAGCGAAGTCGCCGGCCTGGTGCGACGCCTGAGCAAGCGCCTGCCCCCGGTCGCTCACAACGCACACCTGGGCGGCCTCACTGTGCTGTATGGCACCCAGGGCAATGCCGACGGCGCCCTGCTCGCCAGCCACCTGGCGATGGTGGTGCAAAAGAGCGGTCAACAGACCTTGCTGCTGGACCTGGGCCTGCCCCGTGGCGACAGCCTGGCGCTGCTGGGCCTGGAAAGCTCATTCAACTTTGGCGATGCCCTGCGCCACCTGCGCCGCCTGGACACCACCCTGATCAACAGCGCGTTCACCGCCACCGACGGTGGCCTGCGCATCCTCGCCTATACCGAAAGCGACGAGCCGCTGGAAATGACCAGCGCCGCCGAGCTGTACATGTTGCTCAGTGCCCTACGCCAACACTTCCAGCACATCGTGGTGAACCTCACCGGCCAGCGCGACAGCGAAGCCTTGCGCACGTTTGTCAGCCATTGCGACAAGCTCTTGTGGTGTACCGACCAGAACGTCCTCGACTGCCGGCGCAACCTGGCAGTCCTCAATCAGTGGCGGGAAAAAGGCATGAAGCTTGATCATGCCAAGCTGCTGGTGGACCGCTACCTCAAAGGTGCCGCGCCGGATAAAGAGGCATTGGAAAATAGCTTCGGCCTGGAAGCCATCGCGGTTTTGCCGTTCAGCCCCGAGGTGCGCCTGAACGCCAAGAACCAGGGGCAAACCTTATTCAGCCTGGCCCCCCGGGAGCCCCTGACGCAGACTCTGAAAGCCTTGGGCGAACGCCTGGCCAAGCGTACCGAAGGCCTGGAAAAACCCTCCACCCGTTGGTTCGAACGGCTGCTGGGGACCGCCAAATGAGCGGCGAAAAACTCTTCGGCGCACCCGCTCGGGGGCTTAACAGCACCGTGGATCACGACGGCCTGAAACTGGTGCTGCACCGCTACATCATCGATGCCATCGAAGAGTCGGGGAAAAACCTGCTGGAAGGCTCACGCCAATCCCTGGCGCAATTTGTCATCGACAAGGTGTCCGAATACATCACACGCATGCACCTGGCGATTTCCCGCTATGAAATGGAGCGCCTGGCCGAAGAAATCGTCGATGAACTGACCGGCTTCGGGCCGCTGGAAGTGCTGCTGCGCGACCCCTCGGTGACCGAGATTCTGGTCAACGGCCCGCACCGGGTATTTGTCGAGCGCGACGGCCTGTTGCACCAGAGCGATCTGCGCTTTATCGACGCCCATCATGTGGAGCGGGTCATGCAGCGCATCCTCGCGCCACTGGGCCGGCGCCTGGATGAGTCGTCACCAATGGTCGATGCCAGGCTGCCCGACGGCAGCCGGGTCAACGCAATCATCCCGCCGATTGCCCTGGACGGTCCGTGCCTGTCGATTCGAAAGTTTCGCAAGGACATGCTCAAGAGCAGCGACCTGGTGGCGATGCAGACCATCGACCAATCGATCTTCGAGTTTTTCCAGGAGGCAGTGGGCAAGCGCTGCAACATCCTGATCAGCGGCGGTACCGGCACCGGCAAGACCACTCTGCTGAACATCCTCAGCCAGTTGATCAACCCCCACGAGCGCCTGGTGACCATCGAAGACGTGGCCGAACTGCAACTGGGCCATCCCCACGTCGTACGCCTGGAAACCCGCCCGCCGAATGCCGAGGGCCACGGTGAAGTGAAGGCCAGCGACCTGATCCGCAACGCCCTGCGGATGCGCCCGGACCGCATCATCCTCGGCGAGATCCGTGGCGTGGAAGTGCTGGATGTGATGACTGCGATGAACACCGGCCACGACGGTTCCATGAGTACCGTGCACGCCAACAATGCCCAGGATGCCCTGTTGCGCCTGGAAACCCTGGTAGGCCTGACCGGTCGTGTGGTGGCGGAAAAGACCCTGCGCCAGATGATTTGCGCAGCGCTGGATGTGGTGATCCAGCTGACCCGACTGCCCGATGGCCGACGCTGTGTCAGTGAAGTGGTGGAAGTGGTGGGGGTGCGCGACGACGTGTATGTCACCAACACCTTGTTCCGGCATGACCGGCGCACCGGCTTTGGCTTCCTGCGTGAGGCGGTCAACCCGGCGGGTGACAAACTGCGCCGCGAGTCGGCCCTGCCGCTATAGGAGCGTCATCATGACCGGCGCCATCCTGATGTTCAGTTGCGTGATCCTGATTGGCGTGTCGGTGCACCTGTTCCTCAGTGGCCTGCGCCAGGCGGAAACCGATCGGGTCCTGGAACGACTCGCCGAAGGGCAGCCGCTGCTGGCCGAAGAGCGTGGCCATTGGGTCGCCCTGGAGCGCATGTTCCAGCGCGCGGGCCTGGGCAAGCCCACCGACAGCCTGGGCCTGTGGGTGACCTGCTGGGTGTTGGGCGCGGTGCTGGGCTTTCTGGTGTGGAGCTGGCTCGGGTTGGCCGCAATGGTTGTGCTGCCGCCCTTGATACTGCGGCTGTACATCGCCTGGCGCTATCGGCGGCGGGTAAAGCGGATGGTCGAGCAACTGCCACAAGTGCTCGACCATACGGTGCGCAGCCTGAAGTCCGGACGCACCCTGGCCGACGCCTTGCTGGGGGCCATCGACAGCACCGAGGAACCCTTGAAGCCCGCCATGGGGCGTATCCAGCGCAACGTGCAATTGGGGGTCAGCCTGCCCGAGGCCGCCAGTGACTTCGCCGAATTCTACGAGCAGGACGAGTTCCGCATGCTTGCCCTGGGGCTCAAGGTCAACCACCGCTATGGCGGCAACGCCAGTGACTTGCTGGAGAACCTGATCAAGGTCATCCGCGAACGGGAACAAGGCGCCCGGCAATTGCGTGCCATGACCGGCGAGACGCGCGTCACTGCCTTCGTGCTGGCCGGCATGCCGATTGCGATGGTGGGCTATTTCATGATGATCAACCCCGGCTACCTGCTGACCATGTGGAACGACGACAGCGGCCGCTACATGCTGCTGGCCGCACTCACCATGCAGGTGCTGGGCTGCCTGACGATGTGGCGCATGTTGCGGAGTATTTGAGATGGTCCTGTTGATCAGTGCCCTGCTGTTTCTTGCTGCACTCGTGTTGATCGCCGGCCAGCTCATGGCCCAGCGCCGTCGCCAGCGCCTGGTCAACCAGCGCCTGCAAGGCCAATTGGTGCGTGGCGACCGATTCGGTACCCTGCTCACCCAGTTTGGCAGCAGCCAACTGGCCCAGCGCTCAGTGAGCATGGATAACGAAACGCAGATCCTGCTCAACCGTGTGGGCTGGCGCAAAGCCAATCAACGCTCGATCTTCGCCGCCTGCCAGATTGGTGTGCCATTGGTGCTGGCAGGCGTGATCCTGATAGGCGAGGAAGTGATTTTTCCCGGTGTCGACTCCCCGTGGATCGCGCCCCTGCTCGGCCTGGGCCTGGGCTACCTGATCCCCAAGCGCATCCTCGCCAGCGCGGCCAAGGCCCGGCAGCAACAGATCTCCCGCGAGGTGTCGACCTTCATCCCACTGCTGCGAATTTTGTTCGAGTCGGGCATGGCGGTAGAACAATCCCTGCGTGTGCTCAGCGTTGAAGCGCAGCGCCTGTTGCCCGCGCTGACCCAGGAACTGCGGTTGATCCTGTCCCGGGTCGACTCGGGCCTGGAACTGAGTGAGGAGTTGGGCAAGACCGCCAGGCTGCTGGCCGTGGACGAGTTCACCGACACCTGCATCATTTTGCAGCAACTGATCCAACAGGGCGGCGGCGCCATGAAGTCGCTGCTGGCCCTCAAGCAACTGCTCGATGACCGCCGCCTCACCCGCTTGCAGGAGTTCATCTCGAAGATGTCGGCCAAGATGTCGGTGGTGATGATGGTCTTCCTGTTTCCCGCTTTATTGATTGTGCTGGGGGGGCCGGCATTCATTGCGATCTCCCGGGCCCTGAGCAGTTTTTGAGGAGCGCTCGATGAAAGCACTGATTACCGGTTTGAGCCTGCTGCTGCTCGGCGGCTGTGCCAGCAACGGCCAGGCACCGTGGTCGGCGCTCATGTCGCCTGGCGCCTGCGCCAAGCCCAGTTCCGAACAGGAGCTGTCGTTGAACCTGGCTGACGACATGGCCAATGAAGGGAAAATGCACGCCAGCCTGGCCAACCTGCAAAGCCTGCCGGAGTCTTTGCCGCAAGTGCGCCTGCGCAAGGCCAAGGTCTACCGCCTGCTCGGGCGCAGTGAGGCACAACCGCTGTACCGCAGCCTGCTGGGCACCTGCATGGCGGCCGAGGGTGAACACGGCCTGGGGCAACTGGCAGCGGCCCGGGGCGACAACGCGCAGGCCTTGACCCATATGCAACGCGCGGCGCAACTGGCTCCCACCGATGAGAAAATCCGCAATGACCTGGGCGTGGTCTACCTCAACCAACGCCGAATGGAAGATGCACGTTTTGAGTTCATGACGGCCATGGAGCTCAAGCAGAGCGACCAACTGGCCGCCGTCAATCTGGTGACCCTGTTGATCTACCAGGACAACTGGGGGCAGGCCGCGCAACTGGCCAGCCAGGTGGGCCTGAGCCCCGAGCAGGTCACCGAGGCCCAGGCCCGGGCCGAGAAACTCAAGGCTGCCGGCGCGCCAGTTGCCAAGGATCAGGTCGCGGCGGCCAGCGATACACCGCCTGTACTAATCAAGTAAGCGCTTGAAGGAGCCGACGATGAAACTCCATTACCTCGCCAGCCTGACGCTGCTGGCCCTGCCCCTGACGGTACTGGCCATCGAGCCGGGCCCCTCGTCCAAGGCCCAGCAGGAAACCGAGCATTGGCTGGGGCTGCAAGTCAGCGGGCAAGCCGCCTCGCCCACGGTGCAACAGGCAACGTTCGCCGAACGCGAACTGGCGCTGCAGCGTTTGCTGGAAAGCAAGAAATTCGCGATCCCCGAAAAGTTCGACGAGGACAGCGCAGGCGGGGGCTCGGGCGGCAGCAAATAAACCAAACGCCCTGACAATCACTGAAAATTTATCGGATACACCTCAACTCAAAATGTGGGAGCGGGCTTGCTCGCGAATGCGGTGGGTCAGTCAATATAGGTGCTGACTGATCTACCGCATTCGCGAGCAAGCCCGCTCCCACATTGGTTTTGTGCATGTCCTGAGTAATCAGTAATCCTCAGTGCGCCGTCACCCGCTGGCGCAATGCCGAGCTGCTCGGCGACAGCGCCAATGCCAGTTGGGTGCGGTTATGCATATGGGTCAAGCGCAACACCTGGGACACGTACAGCTTGACCGTGTTCTCGGTGATGCCCAGCTCGCAGGCAATCTGGTAGTTGGTCTGCCCCTTGCCCACCAACCTGGCGACGTCCAGTTGCCGCGGTGACAACTGATTGAAGATCGCCGGCACCTCCAGGCGCTCGGTCTCCTCGCTTGCCCCTTCGCCATCGGCTCGCGCCGCCGGGCCGCGACGGACCTTGTCCAGGTCCTGGTACAAGTCGTCGATGGATTCTGAAAGGTATTGCAGCTTCTGGTTCAAATTCCCCAGATGCAGATTCTTGTGGCGTTCTTCCAGCGCAGCTTCCTGACGCTGCAACCCTTCCAGCAACTCATTGAGGTTGATGGGCTTCTGGTAGTAATCGGAGATACCCACGCGCAAGGCCTTGATCACGTCTTGCTTGTCGGCGCGACCGGTCAACATGATGGCTTCGAATGCACGCTGCTTGCCGGCGATTTTTTGCAGTGCCTGCACCAACTCGATACCGTCCATGTCGGGCATATGCAGGTCACACAGCACCAGGCCGATCTGCGGGTCCTCGCTGAAGCGTTGCACGGCCTGCTGGCTGGATTCACAAGGGACACAGCGATAACCGCTGCTTTCGAGAAATTCGCAAAGCTCTTCCACGATCAGCGGCTGATCATCGACCACGAGCACTTTTACTGCAGACGTAAGCTTGTTCACGCGCTACTCCATGCCTGGCAAGCCAAAGATTGACCTATCCGTTCCGAAGAACTTTCCTACTTGCTTGTGTAAATAAACTTAGACGTACTTTCCGACTATGTACATAGCGATAGAGAGCATCCACGACTAATGGAGCCACAGCCAGGCCAGGGTGAAACCCACTAACAGAAACGGCGCAAAGGGCAGCTTCCTTGACGGGTCTACCACCAGATAACCCAGGCGCGCTCTAACACCTTGACTGGCAAGTGGTAACAGCCGCGGCCCATAGATCAGCCAGGCGACATTCGCCACGCCGGCACCGATCAGCGACCACAACAGGTAGGTCGAATTCGACGCCAGTGCCAACGCCGCGAGCAGCTTCACATCACCGGCGCCCAGGCGCCCGAGGGCGTAGCCGGGCAGCGTCAACAGCAGCGCCAGGAAGAAGGCCCACACCCCTTCAGCCCTGGAGGTCCCCAGCCATGTCGAGCCGCTCCACATCAGGTAAAGCAGCGCCAGCAGCACGGCACCCAGGGTCAGGCGATTGGCAATCTGCCGCTGGCGAACGTCCTGCACCGCACACACCACCAACCAGACAAAAACCACGAGGCCTTGGATCACGTAAAAACCGTCCCTTTTTGCTGATTGATTCTATGCTGATATCAGGTAGTAGCAGTCAGGGTAGTCGCAGTGATGAAAACCAGCCTCCCTAGAAAGCAAAAAGGTGCCGTCGCCATCGAGTTTGCGGCGGTCTTCGTGATTTTTTTTGCCGTGTTCTATGCCATGGTCAGCTACAGCCTGCCGCTGTTGCTGTTGCAGTCGTTCAACCAGGCCACGGCCGAGGCCGTGCGCCGCAGCGTGGCGTTGGACCCCAGCACCCCCAACTACAATGCTGCGCTCATACTGCGGGCGACCCAGACCGTGCAAAGCCAATTGCAGTGGATTCCCGCCACCTTCCAGTTCCAGGCGGGCCATATCAACCCGACCTACACCGCCGGGGTGCTGACCGTCGAAATCAACTACCCCTCGGCTAATCTCAAGAATGTCCTGCCGTTTATTGTCCTGCCAGGCATTGGCACGGTGCCCAGGCTGCCAACGACACTGCATGCCCAGTCGAGCCTGCAATTTTGACCTCCGGTGACAAAATCTTCGGCAGGCTGCTCGGCCGCAGCAGCGCCCAGGCCCTGCAAGCCCCAGCCAGCCAGCCTAGCCCCGGCCTGCACCTGCGCCTGGACCAGCAAGGCCATGTGCTGCAGATCAGCCGTGCGCTGCGCCCGCAACTGGCCCATCACCTTAGCGCCCAGCCCCAACCGCTGTTGCGCGACCTGCTGTGCCTGCCTGGCGCACTGAGTATCGAAGGCACGCCCGTCGACTGGCAGCGCAATAGCCTGGACCTGGATTTCCAAGGTGCCGCCGACACGATCCTGCATACCCGTGGCTGGGTCGAGCCCGATGGCGATGTCTGGATCCTGCGCCTACTGGATATCAGCGACCTGCTGCAAGGCCGGCAGTTGGCCCAGCAGCGCGAACAGAACCATCAACTTGCCAGCCAGATGAGCGAGCAACTGCGCGTCTGCAGCCTGACGCGCCTGCCGCAAGTGTTCAACGACCACCTGCGCAGCCTCGCCCAGCGCTGGCGCATCCCTTGCGTGGCCATGGTTTTGCTGGACCAGCAGGATCAGGACTGGCTGGTCTACAGCAGCCACAGCGCCCATGACGCGCCGCAACTGTGGACGCCGGGGCAACGCCTCGGCACCTGCCTGGACAGTCTCAGCGGCAACACCCCACTGAGCCTCAAACATCTCCAGGGCCGCAATGAGCACCCACGCCTGTACAGCGTGTTTGGCAATGCCGAGGGCTTGCTGGTGCCCTATCGCGATAGCCAGGGGGTCGCCGCCTGGTTGCTGTGCGGGTTCTACAGCGGCCACCCCGACGTCAACGAGCGTGACTGGCTGAACCTCGCCGCCGCCCTCGCCGCCCCCTTGCTCAGCCGCCTGCGCGAGCAGCGTCATCACCAGCAGCTGGAGCGCGTGGAAGCCTTGCAGGGCCTGCTCGGTACCGGCTGGTGGGAGTTGCTGAGCAGCGGTGAAGAGATCCTGTTGGCACCACAACTGATGCGCAGCCTGAGCCCGGAAGATGCGCCGACCAGGCAAGTCCTGGGCAACTGGCTGGAGTTGATTCACCCCGCCGACCGCCAGGAGCTCAACAGCCGCCTGCAAGACCTGCAAACCCTAAGCAAACCGTTGCTGACCAGCGTGCGCCTGCTGCGTACCGACGCCAAGCAGAACCCTATCTGGTACCGCGTGCAGGGCCAGGTGCTGGGTGCCGGCGACCAGCGGCGCTGGATCGGTTTCATGCTCGATATCAGCGACATCAAGAACCAACAACTGCAGGCCGCCGCCGCCCATGCGCGCCTGGATAACCTGATCGCCAGCTCCCCGGCGGTGATCTACGTCCAGCGCTACGTCAACGGCGCGCTGCACCCGGCGTTCTTCAGCGACAGCCTGCTGCCGCTGCTGGGCTGGACCCTGGCCGAATGCACCCACGACACCTCCGTGGAATGGGTACACCCCGACGACCGCGATGTGTACTTCGAACGCACCCGGCAACTGCTGCGTGAAGGCAGCGTGCGCAGCCGCTACCGGGTGCGTGATCGCCAGGGCAATTACCACTGGCTGTTGGACGAAGCCAAGCTTTTGCGCGACGACCTCGGCTTGCCGGTGGAAGCCGTCGGCCTGTGGCTGGACGTCACCGAAGCGACCCTGGCCGCGCAACAGATCAAGGAAAGCGAGGAGCGCTACCGGATCCTCGTGGAAGACTCGCCGGCGATGATCTGCCGTTATCGCCCGGACCTGACCCTGACTTTCGGCAACACGCCCCTGGCCAACTACCTGGAATGCACGCCCGCACAGTTACCGGGGATCAACCTGGGCGAATGGCTGTCGGCCGAACAACGCAACGCCTTTGTAAAACGCATCAGCCAGTTGAGCCCGGAATTTCCCGTCAGCACCGCCGAAATCAGCCTGCAACTGCCGGGGCGCGAACATGCGTGGTGGGTCTGGTCCGACCGTGGCGTGTTCGACGAGCACGGCCAGTTGCAGGAAATCCAGGCCGTGGGCCGCGATAACACCGAAGTGCGTCGCTCCCAGCAGCAACTGACCCAAAGCGCGAAAATGGCCACCCTCGGCGAAATGGCCACCGGCCTGGCCCATGAGATCAACCAGCCGCTGAACGTGATGCGCATGGCCATCGTCAATGTGCTCAAGCGCCTGGGCAACGGCGACGTGCAGATCGATTACCTGACGGAAAAACTCCAGCGCATCGACGCCCAGGTCCAGCGCGCAGCCAGGGTGGTAGACCATATGCGTGTGTTCGGCCGCCGCTCGGAGGTCGAGCAACAGCCTTTCGACCCGGCCCAGGCGGTGGAAGGTACCCAGTCACTGCTGGGCGAAGGCCTGCGCGGCAAAGGCGTGGACCTGCGCATCACCCCCATGGACTTCAATGTGCAGGTCAACGGTCATGTCGACCAATTGGAACAGGTGCTGATCAACCTGGTGGTCAACGCCCGCGACGCACTCGTGGCCCGACATGAAAAAAACCACGACTTCCAACCCTGGATCGCGCTGTACAGCGAACACGACAGCCGTCATGTACGGATCTGGATTGAAGATAACGGCGGCGGGATCGACGCACGGTTGCTGGAACGGATTTTCGAACCGTTCTTTACCACCAAGCCCATCGGTGTTGGTACCGGGCTGGGGTTGTCGGTGAGCTACGGCATTGTGGAAAACATGGGCGGACGGTTGAGCGTCGTCAACAGTGAGCATGGCGCGCGGTTTTGTGTGGAGTTGCCGGTGGTGGGTGGGGGTTAGATGACGAGGTAGGCGCGGCCGGAGTGACAGCTCAAGTTGGCGCCTACGTCGACTTTGTTCAGGTCGACGCCTAAGGCCAGCAACAGGGTATTTATCAGCGAGTCCAGCAACGGTGAAAGTGTTGCCTTTATTACCTTGAGTAACTCCGTAGTGACCGTATTAAAAATAGCTCCTAATCCGGTAATAAGGCTGCCTAGTAAATTTTCGTTACCTGGGGTCGGCGCATACATATTCAGAGTCAGCCCAGCCGCAGCCCCTGTTACCGGATCAGTCAAACCGCTGACGATATTGGTGGTGGTGTAGCCATAGTAATAAGGCTGCTGTGTGATATCAGGCAAGTCGGGGGAAAGGTAGGTGTGAGGTACATTATTGTTAGCCAGTATTTGAATATTGGCAGTCAGGCCAATACCACCACCCACTGAAGGAATAGGGGTTTCACACAAAACGATGAGCGTGCATTTTCTCGTTCCGATATCGATAATCTTCATCGGATTCACCACAACAGTAGGCGGCGGCGGGCCAGAAGCAAAAACACTGGAGTAGGGAATCTTGCCCATTCTCAGGTTCACCAGCGACGTATTGGTTGCTGTAGTCAGGCTTTTGTTCGTCGGGCTGGCACAACTGTAACCTGTGACCCAACTACTGGCACTGGCGGCATCCAACTCAATATCAATACCAATATCGGGAGGCAGGACTTGTGGATAAGGAGAGATACACGACACCGCACAGGTCAGAACACTGAGATCAAGACCAACCAGCCCCTTAACAATAGTGAGCACTGGCCCTGCCAAGCCGGTTGCTGCGGCAAGCAAGTCAGATACGGTATTGAGCACTGGCAAGTTGACTGATAAGCGAGTTCGTAACTGAGCAGTTTGTACATAAATGCGATTTGGACCAATCTGAGGATTGTGCCCAGGTGCAATAGCATGAGCGGGGTTGCCAATGGCTGACAATTGTGGCGGTTGCAGCACCTGAACACTAACATCGATCTGTGCGATCGACGGCCCCAAACTGATAGGAAAACTGGCCACTAGACCATTTTTCTTGTTAGCCAATTGCACGAAGCCTTGTATCAAGTCAAACAACCGCATGTTCGCCGCAAGGCCGGCGACGTCCGTGCCACTTTCAATGTGCAACGCGTCTCCCAGCACCACTTTAGTGGCTCCCGCAGCTAACTTGATGGCTTGAAGACTTGCGATAGTCGCGGTAGCCCCCAAAGTACCGTTAGGGTCCATAACATTGATTGCACTTTGAACCAACTGGCTGACGTTGATGGTATTCCCCAGTACCTCTGAGTACCCGACCGCTGTCAGACCCAAGTCAAGTTTCAGCCGATCCAAATAGCCCAATAAGGAAATATTGGAGGTAATCAAACCATTCCAGCCAGCCAGCGAAACGGACAAATTCCCCCCCAGCAATCCGCCGAATAACTTGCTTAGAATGAGCGCCTTATTGGTGTCAACAGCGACCGCAGTGCTGCGAATAGTCAGTTGCGCCACCGGCGGCGCCAGCGCCGCAACCGCCGTCGCCGTCAATGTCGTATTAGAGTTGTACGTCCCGCTGAACAACCTCCACACCCCATTGGCAATACCCGTGGAGACAGTACGGCTCGCCACCACACGAATAGCATCATTCTTGGTGGCGTCGGCGGTAAAGACGCGGGTATTGAGGGCATTGGTCAACAACGTCCCACAGCTCACCGCCAGCGCGCGGCTGTTGTCGTTGGCGACGACGGTGAAGCCATTACGGGTGGCGTTTTGCTTGGCGTAATCAACAGCGGTGGTGCTGCCTGAACACTGCCCGCCGCGATTGGCGGACTCTAGAGCGGCAGTGTCGGCAACGGCCTGCAGCTTGCGTTTTTCCAGGTACAGGCGGCCGCTATCGACCACCAGCAACAAAAACACCAGGGCCAACGCCAAGGTCCCGGCGAACACCAGACCGATTGCGCCACGTTGGCCAGAACGAAGTCGGGGAGACATCGAGCACTCCTTTGCCGGCGAACTGCCGAGCGCTTACTCTCCTGTAGTGAACTGCAGTGTAGACAAGGCTTGGAAGGTACGCTGGCAAGTAGCCATATTTGGCGACTGACGGAACCTGTAGGCGCTGGCTTGCCTGCGATGCGGGCGCTGCGGTGTAACAGGTACACCGCGCCGATCCCATCGCGGCCTCGCTGGGGCTCGACGGCTCCCACATTTGATCGGTGCTTGTGACACAGATCGGGACTGGCCGAGCGTGACTTAGCGTGGCGGGTAGTTGGACAGCACCTTGGTCACCGTCGCCCGGATCGCCGCGCTGCGGTCTTGCGGGTTGGGCGAGCTGCTCATCATCTGCTCGTCGCTGCCGCGCCACACCAGTTTGCCGTCCTTGCCGTCCAGCAGGTCGATCTGGAGAGTGGCGACCTTATAGGTGACGTTGCGCGTTTCGTTGTACATCGGCGCCCCCCAATAGCCATTCCACGGGCCGCCCCAGGCGCCGCCGTAGTTGGTGGTGACTTGTTGCTGGCGGTCTTCGACGATCAGGTAGGCCTGCACGTTCACGTCAGCCTTGGCCCCAGGGGCGGCCGGGCGCAGGCCGCGCTGGTCGAGCTGGTCGGCCACCGCCTGGCGGATGCGCTGTTCGGTAAGGTCACTCTTGATCCGCGGATCATCGGGACGGTATTGCAACGCCGGGTCTTTCCAGGCCCAACTGCGGTAGGCGCCAAAGTCGCGGCTGGCGTCAAAGTCGTGGTTGACCTGATTGGTCTGGCAACCGCCCAGCAGCACGGCAAAAGCGAGCAAAGCGATACGACGCAACATGGTAGTTCTCCAAAGGGCAAACCCAACCTGAGATGAGAATAGCTGTTAACTCGGAGGATACGCCGTCATCGCCTTCTGCACAGCCTGGCGCAAGGCATCGCCGCGTTCACTCAAGCTACCCTGGCTGCCCGTTTCGGCGCTGGCGCTCCACACCGGCTGGCCCGTGCGGGCATCGAACAGGTTGACCCGGACCACCACAACCTGCACTTCATAGGTGCGCACAATCGGCACCGAGTTGTACATGCCGTAGCCGTTGCCATAGCGATTGTAGCCACCGTAGCCATAGCCATAATCGTCCTGCACCTGACGCAGGCGCTTCTCCAGGTGCACATCGGCGCTGACCAGCAGGTCCGGCGCACGCTGGTCATGCACCGGGCGCAGGCCGCGTTGGTCGAGGGCGCCGCTGACGGCTTCGGCGATCTGCGCAGGATCTGCCCAGGCCGAGCCCGCCGGCAACTGGCCGTTGCGCCAGGCCCAGTTGCGGTAGGCGCCATAATCACGCACCGGCGCCGGGTAAGCGCTGGCGTCAAAGGTGTTGGCCGCCTGGGCAGGCGCCGGCGGCATCGGCTTGGACGCCGCAACATAAGGGTTGTTGCTGGAGCAGGCCCCCAGCCCCAGGCACAGCAGGATCAATGCACAGCGCTTCATTTCGATCTCCGCAGACTGGGCCGCTTAAACCGGACGGCAGATCCAGTGCAAATAACGCCCAAGTCCGGCAAAGCTTGGGTGACGACGGTGAGCGAGCTCCATCTCCAACAAGTCCTGCAAGTCGGCGCGGGCCTGGAACTCCACCGGCATATAGTCGTGGAATACCCGCACCCCGCTCTGGCTTTCGACCTGCCACAAGCCTTCAAGTTGCGCCGCCAATTCCCGAGGGTCCAGGGGTTGTTGCGGGGTCAGGCTCTGTTTTTCGCCGGCCATGTCGTTCTTGCGCATCTTGCGAAAGTGGCCCTTGAGCAAGTTGCGGTAAATCAGCGCATCGCGGTTGTAGAACGCCAGGGACAACCAGCCGCCCGGTGTCGTCAACTGGTGCAGCACCGGCAGGATCGCATGGGGTTCGGCCAGCCATTCCAACACCGCGTGGCACAGCACCAGGTCATAGGGTTCGGTGAGCTGACCCAACAGGTCCTGCCACGGCGCCTGGATGAAGGTTGCAGTCTGCCCCGCCTCGGCGAAACGCTGGC
Source organism: Pseudomonas sp. FH4 (assembly GCF_000510915.2). Taxonomy (NCBI): domain Bacteria; kingdom Pseudomonadati; phylum Pseudomonadota; class Gammaproteobacteria; order Pseudomonadales; family Pseudomonadaceae; genus Pseudomonas; species Pseudomonas sp. FH4. Next base: position 45,836 of record NZ_AOHN01000014.1, read on the forward strand.
GGGCGCCTTCCAGCATCGGCTCGGCAGGTTCGGCCAATGTCACGTGATGCCCGCGTTCGGCCAGCCACAACGACATATGGCCCAGGCCGGCGCCGATATCCAGCACGCGCAAGGGGCGATCCGGCAGGGCCTCGATCAGGTCGGCCTGCAGCACCGCCAGGCGAATCGCGCCCTTGGCACCACCGTAGATTTTCTCGGCAAACCGCGTCGCCAACTGGTCGAAATGACGATCACTCATGGGCAAACCGCCGCTCGTTATCGGCCAGCTTGGCGTTTACCACCTGGTTCATATCCAGGCCCAGTTCACCGCACAACAGCAGGAGATAGAGCACGATGTCCCCCACTTCCTGGCCTGCGTGGGCGAGTTTGTCGGCGGGTAACTGGCGGGATTGGTCTTCGCTCAACCACTGGAAGATTTCTACCAGTTCAGCCATTTCGACACTGGCGGCCATGGCCAGGTTTTTCGGGCTGTGGAACTGTTTCCAGTCGTTGTTATCGCGGATGCGATGCATGCGTTCGGTGAGGTGTTCGAGATTCATGGGGCGCTCCTGAAGGGGTATAGCTTCGGGCTCAAAGGCGGGGATGGCAACTAAATTTGCGGTGCCTGTCAGGGCGCCATCGCGATCTAATCAACCACGCTGAACTCAACCCTGGCCGTCTGCCCCGCCTCATCGAGCACACTCAGTTGATAGCGTCCCAACTGCTCCAGGCTGGCATTGATGCTGTCCTGGTTGGCACTGTCGCCCAGCGGCGCCCCGTTAAGGAACCACCAGCGCCGTCCACTGCCGCCCAACGCCGACAGTTTCAGGCGCAGTTGCTGTTGGCTGCCTGCCGGCAATCGCAGTTGATCCCCCTCACGCACGCCCACCACCGATAACGGCGATGACGCCGCCAACGCCGGCGGCGGGCAATCCGAGTCTGGCGCAGGGATGCGTGCGTCACGCCGCTCGATCCTCGGCAACCACGGTTCCAGCGGTGCAGGCCACAGGGCAATGTCTCGCGATACCGCGCCCGGACAACTGGCGGCCACACGCGAACCCTTGGCATTGATCCACACGGTTTCCATCAAGCCGACACCCAAGGGCTGATCCAGGGCCTGCAAGGTCGGTGGCGTGGTGTTGTCCAGCGTCCAGGCAAATCGCTGGCGCCGGCAATTGGGGTCGTTGCGGCTCATGGGCTGGCCCAGGGGCCAACAGATCGCCGCCACGCCGACATTCATCGGCACAGGTTTGACGGGCGCGGTAATACCCCGCTGGCTGTCGCGGTTGGTCAGCACATCGTGCACTTGCAGCATCAACGGCGCCGCCGAGGCCAGGCCAAACTGGCCCGGCACCGGGGTGCCGTCCGGGCGACCGATCCACACGCCAATCAAGTAGCGTGGCCCGACCCCGATGGCCCAGGCATCGCGAAAGCCGTAGCTGGTGCCGGTCTTCCAGGCCAGCACCGGGCGCTGTACCAACTCGGCCCGGGGATCACGATCCGGCCGTGCCTGGCCGCTAAGGATGCGCCGCACGATCCACGCCGAACCCGGCGATAACAATGGGCGCTCCTTGAGCGTATCCCCAGGCTGCAAGCGGATCGCCGCGCTCTTGCCGTCACGGGCCAACGCACTGTAGCCGCCGACCAGGTCCTCCAGACGGCTGCCAGCCCCGCCGAGGATCAACGCCAGGTTCGGTTCGGCCAGCGCCGGCAACGCCAGGGGCATGCCGCCGATACGCATTTCCCCGGCAAAGCGCTTGGGCCCGTAGGCTTCCAGCAATTGCACCGCCGGCAGGTTCAACGAGCTGGAGAGCGCCGTACTGGCCGGCACCGCGCCGGTAAAACCCATGGAGAAATTGCCCGGCCGGTAATCGCCATAGCGCCGTGGCACATCCTGCAGCAGCGATTCGGAATGAATCAGCCCTGCGTCCAGGGCCATGCCATACAGGAAAGGTTTGAGGGTCGACCCTGGCGAACGCAGGGCGCTGATCATATCCACATGGCCAAAGCGTCGCGCATCGTTGATATCCACCGAGCCCAGGTAGGCGCGCACGGCCATGCTTTCTTCTTCTACCACGAGGATGGCCGCCGAGGTGTGCTCCGGCAGGCGTGCGCGCCAGCCCAGCAGCAGGTCTTCGAGACGGCGTTGCAGGGTCGCGTCGATCGTGGTGCGAATCAGCGGCGGGCTGTCGGGACGGTTCAGGCGGCGTGCCAGCAGCGGCGCCAGGCTGGGTTCCAGGCGCGGCGCCAGCAACAGGGGTTCTTCCAGGGCCTCGTCGACCGCCGGTTGCGGCCAGACCTGGAACTCGGCCAACCGCCGCAGCACTTTGTCCCGCGCCTCCTGGGCGCGCAGCGGATGGCGATCCGGGCGCAGACGACTGGGTGCCTGGGGCAGCACCGCGAGCAAGGCCGCTTCGGCATGGGTCAACTGTTGCGGCGACTTGCCCAGATACGCCCAACTGGCCGCCGCCACTCCCTGCAAGGTTCCGCCGAAGGGCGCGCGGTTCAGGTACAGGTTGAGGATCTGGTCCTTGGACAGATGCCACTCCAACTGCGCCGTGCGCCACAGCTGGCGCAACTTGCCCGGCAAGGTGCGCGAATGCGGATCGAGCAGGCGCGCCACTTGCATCGACAAGGTGCTACCGCCCGACACCACCCGCGCACCGGAGAGGTTCTGCCAGGTTGCCCGCACCAGGGCCAGCGGGTTGACGCCGGGGTGTTGGTAGAACCAACGATCCTCGTAGGTCAGCAGCGCATCGAGGTAATACGGCGAGACTTCACCGGTGGCGACCGGGTAACGCCATACGCCGTTGGCATCGGCGAAGCGCCACAAGGGCGTGCCGTCTTCGGCCAGCACCACGCGGGCCAGGTCGTCCTTGGGCAGGGGCAAAGGCCAGAGGCGGTCGGCCAGCCAGAGCAGGGCAATCACCAACAACAGGCTACCCAGGGTCCAGCGTGCAACTAATCGCAAATTCAAACGGGCAAACCTCTATGCTTTAAGGGAACTCGCCCAGGCGATTAACGACCAAAGGCTCAGGTCCGGCAGATACGCCCACCCTTTCATCAGGAAACTCATATGCAGGTAGAAAGCTTTTTCGAATGGCTGGGCCAGGCGCTCGGTTCGGTCATCCGTTTTATCGTCGACGGGCTCAGCGGCCTGTTCGGCGCCCTGACCAATGCCGGCGGCAATTTTATCGATGGCTTGTCCCGTACCTTGGGCATGGATACCTCGATCGTCAGCATCATCACCCTGATCATTGGCCTGATGCTGCTGTATTCGGCAGTCCGGGCATTTATGCGGGCCTCGATCATCATGGGGATTATCTGGTTGATGCTCGGGTTGTGGCTGCTCAGTTGGGTTGTGCATTAAATACACAGCCTATGGAGGAGGGGCCCACATTAAAGATAGAGCCCACTCCCACAGGTGGGGCGCTTAACGCCCCTTGATCACCATATCCACCGGGGTTTCCCCCACTGCCTGCCAGTTCGGCCGGTACATCGACTCCACTTGCGGCGGCGGTACGCGGTAAGTCCCCGGCGTTACCGCACGAGCCAGGTACAGCAAGTGCGTGGTGCCATAGCCGTCCAGGTTCAGCGCGGCAACATAACGATCATCGCGATACTCCTGGTGCTTGATCGACGCATTCTGCATCGACTCACGCCACTCCTTGACCTGGCTGCTGGCGTTTTCCAGGCTGGCGGCGCTCTGCCCCAGGTTCTGGTTCTCCAACTCCAGGCCGGCCGGCAACAGGTCCACCACCAGTGCATCCGGTACCCGCTGCTTGTTGGCGCTGACGGCAATGTGTACCAGCACCAGATCACCGCTGCGCAGGTTCTGCAGGTTCAACGGCTGGCCATTCATGCCCAGGTACTCACGGCGAATGCTCAGGTTTTCGCCACCGGCTGCTGGCGCCTGCTGTGGATAACCGGAAATGCTCAGTTGCTGGTAAATCGGCTCGCTGCCTTGATTGCGCAAGGTCAACGGTGAAGCCAGCAACGGACCTTCCAGCTTCAGGCCGGACTGGCCGTTGTTCAACTCGCGGGTTTCGCCGCCGCTGCGCAACTGAGCAGTCCAGTTGGTTTCCGGCTTGCCCAGCAGGCCACGGCCGGCGAGGAACAGCGAGTTGCGCTCCTGGGTCGACAGCCACGGGCTGGCCGCCATCTGGTCCGACAGCTCGAACAGGCGCTCTTCACGCTTGCCCTTGGCCAGGTCGTTTTCTTCGAGCAGAGCCAGGATCATCGCCTGGTCACGCAGAGGGCTGCCGTAGTCGGCCAGCCATTCATTGGCTTTGCGTTTCACCGCCAGACCGGCCAGCAATGCCTGGTCGGCACGGGGCTGGTCGCCCATCTTTTGCAAGGCAATCGCCAACTGCACCAATGGCAGGCCGGAACGTGCATCGCTGCGGCGTTCGAACAGGCTACGCAATGCGCCCAACGGCGCCTGTTGACTGCGCGCCAGCACCAGTCCGGCGTAGGCCTGCACGGCGAAGCGTGTGTGGTCGGCGTTGTCGCTGTAGTCGACCTCGATCAGGTTGCGCTCCTGCACATACCGCAGCAGACGTTCGCTGGCCTTCTTCAGCGCTTCAGACGGCACCGCAAAACCCTGGTCGCGGGCACGCAGCAGGAAATCGGTGACATAGGCCGTCAGCCAGTACTCTTCCTCGCCATCAGCGCCCCACAAACCGAAGCTGCCGTTGTAGCGCTGCATGCCCAATAGGCGTTCGATACCCAATTCGATCTTGCGCTTGCGCTCGGCATCCGGCTCGCCGGTCAAACCCAGGCGCGCCAGCACGGTGGCATCGGCATACAGCGACGGGTACAAGCCGCTGGCGGTTTGTTCCAGGCAACCATACGGGTAGGCCTTGAGTGCACGAATCTGCTCGCCCAGGTTCAACGGCGGCCGGCTCGACAGGCTCAGCAACGCCTCACGCCCAGCCGGTTCAAACAAGGCCAGCTCAGCATCTGGCAGGCTCCAGGCTTCATCCTTGAGTACCGCACGGTATTGCTTGAGCAGCGCCGGATAGGCCGGGCGCACGCCCAATGTCCATTCACGGGTAAACGCCGGCAGGTTCTCGCCCGGCAGGTCCAGGCCATTGACCGTGACCTTGACCTTGCCCTGGCCGAAGCCACCCAGCGCGCGCACCGGGATCTGCAAGGTGGTGCGCTGGCCTTCGGTCAGTTGCACGCTGTGGGACGGCTCGCCCAGCAGGGTCAGTTGCCCTTCGGCGGTCAGTTGCACATCCAGTTTCTGTGCCTTGCCCGACAGGTTGGACAGGTCCAGCGCCAGGCGCGTCTGGTCACCACCGGCGAGGAAGCGCGGGGCCGACAGCTCGGCAATCAGTGGCGCGGCGATCACGGTCTTGGCTTCGGCCATGCCATAGCGGTCGTCGCTCCAGGCCTGGGCCATCAGGCGCAGCTCACCGTTGAAGTCGGGAATATTGACGCTGACCTCACCCTCACCTTTCTCGTTCAAGGTCACCGGCGCGCTTTGCAGGGCGACGATAGTGACGCTGGTATCCGGGCGCTTGCCGCCCTTGGCCAGCGCCGCGTCACCACCAAAGGCCAGGCTGGCCAGGCGGCCCTGGCCGGCTTCGATCAGTTGGCCGTAGATGTCGAACTGGTCCACGCCATAAGCCTTGCGGCCAAACAGGCTGGAATACGGGTCCGGGGTTGGGTACTCGGTGATATTAAGAATGCCCACGTCCACCGCGGCCACCAGCACATGCACTTGCTTAGGCACACTGCCGTCGGCGTTTTTCGCTGCGACTTTCACCGTCAGCGGCTGCTTGGGGCGCATTTTTTCCGGCGCGCTAAGGGTCAGGCCCAGTTTGCGCTGGGTACGATCCAACGGCAGATGCAGCAAGCCCACGGCGCGTTTAGGCGTGATATTGGCCTTGCGCTCGCCGGGACGGATCACCAGCGCACTCACATACAGGTCATGACGCGACCATTTCGGGTCGAGCTTCACCGCAAAGCTCTTGCCTTCGGCCGGCACGTCGATCTCTTGCCACCACAACGGGCCTTCGCTGGACTCCACCAACAGGTAGCCTTTGCCGGCCGCCGGCGGGGTAACGGTGACGTTGGCTGTATCGCCATCGCCATACGCCGGTTTATCCAGCGCCAGCTTGACCTGATCGGGGCGCACGGCGCCGCCTTCGGTGTTGTCCTGGGCCTGGTAACCAGCCCAGAAACGCTGGCTGCTGATCAGGCCGGTCTGCGGGTCTTCGACTTCGACGCGGTACGGGCCCCACTCCACCTGGAAGCTGACCTTGGCCGTGTCGCCCGCCTTGATGTTGACGGTCTGCTCATCGAGGTTGAGGAATTTCTCGTTGTAGTGATAGCTCCAGCCATCGTTGTCCGAGTAGTTCCAGTAGTAGTCACGGCGTTCGCGAATCAGGCGCACCTTGAGGTTGTCGACCGCGAGTTTCTGCCCCTGCTGGTTGGCCAGCAGCACTTCAAACTCCGCAGGGCCATCGCCATTGGTTTCCTTGCCATCGAACAGGCCACGCAGGCCGGGCAGTTGCTCGGCCGGCCATACCGGCTGCACCAGGCGCCGGGTGATCGGGCGCCCGCCGGACTCTTGCAGGCTGGCCTGGACGATCAGTTGCAGCGGCGACTTGGCCTCGCTCCACTTGCTTTCCAGGGTGAGTTTTTCCTCGCCCTTGGCGTCGAGCACGCTTTCATCCAGTTCAAAATCCTGGCTCAGTTCTTCTTCAGTCACCGAGCCAAACTCATAACCCGGCAGCGATTTGACCGCCTCGCGCAACGGCCGCACATACACTTGCCCGCTCAGGCGATTGCCCGCCGCCGGGGCGCCGTAGAGGTAACGGCCATTAACCTGGATAACCGCATTGTCGCCAGGGTTGAGTGGTGTATCGCTGCCCTTGAGCTCCAGGGCCAGGCGCTCGGGCAGGAAGTCTTCGACGAGGAATTCGTACAGTTGCGGCTTGCCGTCACCCAGGTCGAACACCAGTTGCCAGCGCCCGGTCGGCGCTTCTCCGGCCAGTTGCAGCTGGTATTGATAGAGGCCGGAAGCATCGGCATCCCACACGAATTTGCGGCTGACCTGCTCATCCGGGCGGCGTACTTCGACGCTCACCGGTTGCGGCTTGACGGCATTCCCGTCCTTGTCGCGCAGCAAGGCGTTGAGCAGCACGGTTTCGCCAGGGCGGTACAGATCGCGCGGGCCGAACACAAAGAATTGCAGGGGGTGCGCGGGCTGGCCGCCGATATCGAACTCGGCCAGGTCCAGCGCTGCGCTGTCGAGGCGCAACAGGCTGGTTTGCTCGCCCTGCTTGGCGAGCAATACCTGGGCCTTTTTCGGCAGCGGCAGTTGCGCGTGGCCGCCCTTCTCGGTCTTGCCCTGGCCCAGCACGCGGCCTTCGGCATCGAGGATTTCCAGATCGACGCCATCCAGCGCCTTGCCGCCTTCCAGCGCCTGGGTGAACACATCCAGGCGGTTGGCGTAGCGGTGCACCGACAGACCGATATCACTGAGGGTGAACAACGTGGCCGGCTGCGAATAGTTGTAGGTGCCCGAAGCACGCATCACCGCCAGGTACACGCCCGGCTGCTGCAGTTGCTTGAGACCGGCGATGGGCAACAACAGGGTTTCACGGGTATTGCGCGCAGGATTGAGGTCGAAGCGGCCGCCGTAGACCAGGTCGGCCATGGGCAACAGTTCACGGGATTCATAGCTTTGCAGGCTGGTATTGCGGCCCCACTGGGCGAGGAACGCCGGCAGCGACTCGGGTTTGATGCGGAAGAATTCGACGTCGATCTTGTCGACATTCAGCGCGATCACCGGCAGGCCTTCGGCCAGGCGGGTCGGCAACAGGGTGCCACGGCTGGCGAAGCCGACGGTGGCTTGCAGGTCGCGGGTTTCCAGGCGTGCCGTGTATTCAGCGGCGAGCTTGGCGTCGTTGACCCCACGCAGCCCGGCGTCCACGGTCAGCACCAGTTTGCGCTGGGGCTCCAGGTGGCGCAGGCGCAACTCCATCAGGTTGTCGGAAAGCTCCCAGGCACCGTCGACCTTGCCGGATTTGCTGTCCACCAGGTGCAGCTTGTCGGCGAACTTCTGCTCGGGATCCAGCGGGATCGAAAAACTCACCGACAAAGTGCTGGCGCCATCGAGCTGCACCTCAGACACGTCCACCACGCTTAACTCACGGCCGGCATAACGCTGCTTGAGCGTCGCCACATCCACCGCAGCCTTGGCCGGCTGCGGCGCTGTCACCGCCGCCGCAGGGGCAGTGGGTGCAGCCGGTTTATCGGAAGAATCGCAGGCGCTCAGCAGGGCCAGCGCGCAGGCCAGGAACAATCCTTTGTTAAGCATGGGGCACTCGTTGTCGGGGTGTCTGAGGGGTGAACTATATATCAGTGCCAGCCAAGTGGCTGTGGCGCTGCTCACATTGACCGACGGAGGGCGGTTTGGTTCTCGACTACCTCAAAAGCGTAGAAAATCCCCTGTGGGAGCGCTGGGGTGGCTGGCAGTTGGTCATGGTTTGTAAAGGGCCAGCAAGGCGCATCCCTTTAAATTGCAGGACGTTTCCTAGACAATCCTTGGCGCCTTGTGCCTGTTGGGATGGGTGACTAGTCTGCGGTCCGTCACTGCTTATCAGTGATCGGGTTTAGTCGCCCGGAATCCAAATTCGGTGCATGGTCCATTTATGGTAGCTGTGCGCAGGGCGCCTTCGGGTGCGCCGGATTTCCGATTTTGCCGGTCGACTAACCTGCGTACAGCCGCCACCTTTCGTTTAGTCGCGACAGGTTCGGCTTCAGAATCAAATTCGGAGCTAAGCCATGCATAAGATTGTCCCCGACCCACCGTCAGACCTTCTCAACGACCGCGCCGCCTTCAATCGCGCCCTCAGCCACTATCTACCGACCCAGGGCTTTCACTCAGTCAGCGAAGAACTGAGTTTCGAAGACTCCCTGCTCTACACCGCCAGCCTGCTGAACAGCGCCTCGGCCACCGTGCTCGACTGTGGCGAACACTTGCCCGGCACCCAACGGGCCAAGGTGCTGGCGGTGTGGCATTTGCTGGAAATCGCCAAGACCACAGTCGACCGCTCCATCGAGTGCCTGCATTCCCCGGCATAAACGCGGTCAAAAATGTGGGAGCTGGCTTGCCTGCGATGGCGGTGGACCAGTAACAAATCAGTTGCCTGACACACCCCTATCGCAGGCAAGCCAGCTCCCACATTGTGTCTGCGGTGCTGTCCATGCAGCGTTACAATGCCGCTCCTCCAAGGAGCCCGCATGTCCACCTTACTCACCGACTGGCGTCACCGTCCCACTCACCGCCGTGTCTGGGCCCTGGCCGCGCCGATGATTCTGTCGAATATCTCGGTGCCGCTGGTGGCCTTGGTGGACAGTATGGTCATCGGCCACCTGCCCCACGCCCATCAACTGGGCGCCGTGGCCGTGGGGGCCAGCCTGTATACCTTCCTGGCCTGGGCCATGGGTTTTCTGCGCATGGGCACCACCGGGTTCGCCGCGCAAGCGGCCGGACGCAATGATGGTGCGGCGCTGCGGCAAATCCTGCTGCAAGGCCTGCTGTTGGCCCTAGGGTTGGCGATGGTGCTGGGCACGGTGGGCATTCCCCTGAGTCATCTGGCGCTGGAATGGATGCAGCCTTCGGCCGAACTGAACCAACTGACCCGCGAGTTTTTCCACACCCGCCTGTTCGGATTACCTGCGGCGTTGGCCACTTATGCGCTGGTGGGCTGGTTCCTCGGCACGCAAAACGCCCGGGCGCCGCTGGCAATTCTGCTGACCACAAACCTTGTGAATATCGCCCTGAACCTGTGGTTCGTTTTGGGCCTGGACTGGGGCGTGGTCGGTTCGGCGCGGGCCTCGGTGATTGCCGAATGGACCGGCGCCCTGCTCGGCCTGGCCCTCACGCAAAAAGCCTTGCGCGCCTACCCCGGGCATATTGCCTGGGCGGCGCTCAAGGTCTGGCAAAGCTGGCGCGCGCTGCTGGCGGTCAACCGCGACATTTTTATCCGCAGTCTGGCGCTGCAATCGGTGTTTTTCATGATCACGGTGCAAGGCGCTCGGCTGGGCGATGCCACTGTCGCGGCCAATGCCCTGCTGCTCAACGGGCTATTGCTGACGGCCCATGCGCTGGACGGGCTCGCTCACGCGGTGGAAGCACTCTGCGGCCACGCCATCGGCGCCCGTGATCGCCAGGCTTTGCGCCGCTCACTGGTAGTGGCCTGCGGCTGGTCGCTGATCGCCAGCCTCGGTTTTGTGCTGTTGTTCACCTTCGCCGGCCACTTGTTTATCGCCATGCAAACCGATATTCCCAGCGTACGCGCAACCGCCGATATCTACCTGCCGTACCTGGCGGTGCTGCCGTTGATTGCGGTGTGGAGTTATCTGCTGGACGGTTTGTTCATTGGCGCGACGCGCGCGCGGGAGATGCGCAATGGGATGCTGCTGACGGTGCTGATTATGCTGCCGTTTGCGTGGGGATTGCAGGGGTTGGGTAACCACGGGCTGTGGATAACCTTCCTGCTGTTTATGGCGGTGCGTAGCTTGACGCTGTGGGCGATTGCCTGGCGGCTGAATCGGCAGGGGCTTTGGCTGGGCGCAAACTAGTGTGGGAGTGGGCTTGCCCGCGATGGCGGCAGATCAGTCAGCACCTGTATTGACTGATCCACTGCTTTCGCGAGCAAGCCCGCTCCCACAGTTTGGCTATGTGCCTGCCGGTCTTATGAGGACAGGTACGAGGAGCGGGTCAGGCCCAACCGCAACGCATCCAGGAACTGCGTACGCTCCGCCGCCGTGATCTTCGCGCTGGCGCACTTGTCACGGTAGTGGGTCATCAACTCCTCCGGCGACAAGTGCACGTAGCGCAGCATGTCTTCGATGGTGTCGTGGGTCTCGATCCCGGCGCTGTACACCGAACCGTCTTCGCGCTGGTAGATGTTCACCGAGTCGGTGTCACCAAACAGGTTGTGCATGTCACCGAGGATTTCCTGGTAGGCGCCCACCAGGAAGATCCCCAGCAGATAGTCTTCGCCGTCATTCAAGCCATGCACCGGCAGGCTGGTCTCGATGCTCTGCTCGTCGACGTATTGCTTGATCTTGCCGTCGGAGTCGCAGGTCAGATCCTGCAATACCGCGCGGCGCAGCGGCTCTTCGTCGAGGCGGTGCAGCGGCAGGATCGGCAGGACCTGGCCGATGGCCCAGGTGTCCGGCAGGCTCTGGAATACCGAGAAGTTGCAGATGTACTTGTCGGCCAGCTTGTCGTTGAGTTCGTCCAGTACCTGGCGGTGCGAGCGCTGGCGGGCTTTCAACGAGTTGTGCAGGCGACGGCACACGGCGAAGTAGCACTGTTCGGCCAGGGCTTTTTCCGCGAGGGTCAGCTTGCCGTCGGCGTACTGGGCGGCCACGTCGCTCATGTAGTGGGTGGCGCGCCAGTAGGTTTCGGTGACCATTTCAATGTCGGTCGGGCCCAGCAGGTCGACCAGCCATTGCACGGTTTCGGGCAGGCTTTCCTTGTTTTCAATCACCGGCACGTCGTCGTTGTGTTTCTCGACGTCGGTCACCTGCACTACCAGCATGGCGTGGTGGGCGGTCAGGGAGCGGCCGCTTTCGGAGAAGATGTGTGGATGCGGCAGGCTCTGCGCGTCGCAGAATTCCTTGAGCATGCCCACCACCACGCCGGCGTAGTCGTCCATGTCGTAGTTGATCGAGCTGGCGTTGCGCGAGTGGGTACCGTCGTAGTCCACGCCCAGGCCACCGCCGACGTCGATGTGGTCCACCGGCAGGCCGAGGTTGCGCAGTTCGCCGTAGTAACGGATGGCTTCCTTGAAACCGTGCTGGTAGTCCGCCAGGTTGGCGATCTGCGAGCCCATGTGAAAGTGCAGCAGGCGAATGCCCTGGTCCAGGCCGGCCGCGCGGAAGCGCTCGACCACCGACAGCAGTTGCGCCGCCGACAGGCCGAACTTGGACTTCTCGCCACCGGTGTCTGCCCATTTGCTCGACGCCAGGGACGACAGGCGCACCCGCAGGCCGACCTGTGGCTTGACCTTGAGGTTGGCGGCTTCTTCGATGACCAGGCCCACTTCGGACTCTTTCTCGATCACGATGAACACGTTGTGGCCCAGCTTCTGGCCCATCAGCGCGAGGCGGATGAACTCACGGTCCTTGTAACCGTTGCAGACGATGGTGCCGCCCTTCGGTGCCAGGGCCAGCACGGCCAGCAGCTCAGGCTTGGAACCGGCTTCCAGACCGATGGACACGTCCTGGGTGGCGATGATGTTCTCGATCACCGCTTCCTGCTGGTTGACCTTGATCGGGTACAGCGCGGTGTATTTGCTCTGGTATTCCAGGCGCTCGATGTTCGCATCGAAGGCACCGGTCAACTGGCGCACGCGGTCTTGCAGGATGTCCGGGAAGCGCACCAGCAATGGCAGGGACAGGCCGCTTTTGCGCAGCTCGTCCACTTGCTCGTACAAATCGATGGGCGAGCTGTTCGGGCCGTTCGGACGGACTTCAACGCGACCGGCATCATTGATCGCGAAATACCCGGCCCCCCAATGGCGAATCCCGTAAACACTGCGGCTGTCCGCAACTGTCCATTGGCTGCCATCGTCTTTGCGTGTGCGTCGTACGGACATCGAAGTCCCCTATATAAAGTCGAAGAGCGCCACCCAAGTCAGAGGCTGGCGCAGTCTAAAGAGTGAAAATGACGATTTGCCTGTGAGAGGGGTAGACCCCACTTGCAGGACAGAGTTTAGACACCGGTCAGGAACAGGCTCTGTGAAACCATGAAGACGACGAGCGCGCTCGTCGGTGCGGGTTTCACAGAGGCTGCTAGCCGCCGGATTTCTTCGCCTTGTATCCGAGCTTGATCAACTCGGCCAACAGCAACTCGACGTGATCGCCCTGGATTTCGATAATCCCGTCTTTCAGCGCGCCACCGGTGCCACAGCGCTTCTTCAGCACGGTGGCCAACTCCTTGAGTGGCTCGGCTGCCAGGGGCACGCCGGTGATGGTGGTCACCGTCTTGCCGCCACGGCCCTTGCTCTCGCGACGCACGCGGGCAATGCCGTCACCTTCGGGAATCAGGGTCTGTTTGCAGGTACAGGCGTCCACGGGCTGGCGACAGTCCGGGCAATGCCGACCTGCGTCGGTGGAAAACACCAGGCCACCAAGGGCGGCGAAGGATGCGGCTTTTTTGGCCACCGGCAATCCTCTTGGGAGGATGAAGACTGATCAGTGCCCGCAATGGGCGGCTGACCGCGAAGCCCCACTCAGGCAGGGGCAGCGCTACCGAACCGCCCAGGCCTCACCGTTTGCCTCTGTAGGAGCGAGCTTGCTCGCGAAAATCGTCAACGATAACGCGGGCATTCAGGCAGCACGCGGTGGCATTGGATTTTTCGCGAGCAAGCTCGCTCCTACAGGGGGCCGGGGAGACGCTGTAGCGTTTCGGCTTGAAAAGTCGCGCAGTGTAACGGCAAAAAGCCTACTTGCTAAGAGCCAAATGGCGCCAATTTATGCAACTTTAGCGACGCGCGGCCAGATAGCGTTTTAAGGCAGCCAGGGAGTCGGGGCAATAGGACTTTTGCTCGATATCGGCAAGCACCGCTTCAATGCTCATAAAGCGCGCTTCCAGCACCTCTTCAGGCTGCAGTTGCAGCGGCCCATCCCAGACCGCCGAGAACGCCGAGCACCAGAGCCGGTTGCCCGTATCCTCGAAGAAAAAGTGGTCGTGGGCGGTCAATTCAACACCGCTGACGCCCAACTCCTCTTCCAGCTCACGGGCCGCCGACTGCTCATAGCTCTCGCCCGCCGCCACCATCCCACCCGCCGCCACGTCCCAGTAACCCGGGTAGATGGCCTTGCTCAGGGTACGGCGATGCACGCACAGCTCACCCTTTGAGTTGAATAGCATGATGTAGGTGCCGCGCCCGATCAGCCCGCGCTCACGCAAATCGGAGCGCACCAGGGCGCCGAGCAGGTTGTCCTGCTCGTCGACCCAGGCAATGTGTTCGGCATCCGAGGCCGCGCGGTGCGCGACCTCCTTGGTGCTGTCGACCATGACTCAACCCTGGTTCAGCAGTTGGCGCAAGTCGATCACCGCCGCGTTGGCACGGGAGATGTAGTTGGCCATCACCAACGAGTGGTTGGCCAATACGCCGTAGCCGCTGCCATTGAGGATCATCGGGCTCCACAGGGTTTCCTGCGACGCCTCCAGCTCACGAATGATCTGGCGTACGCTGACGGTGGCGTTTTTCTTGGCCAGCACGTCGGCGAAGTCGACCTCGATCGCGCGCAACAGGTGGGACAGGGCCCACGCCTGGCCACGGGCTTCGTAGAACACGTTGTCGATCTGCATCCATGGGGTTTCCACCACTTCTTCATCGACCTGCGGCACTTCGCCCGGCGCCAGCGCTTCGGTTTTCAACGCGGTGTTGAGCTTGACCCGGCCAACACTGGCCGACAGGCGCTGCGACAACGAACCCAGGCGGGTAGCGACATCGCCCAGCCAGTTGTTGAGGTTATCGGCACGCGCATAGAACAGCGCACCTTTCTGGTTGGGGTCGGACAGGCGCACTTGATAGCGGTTCAGGGAGTTGATGCCTTCCTGGTATTCCGACTCGCTGGAGGGCAGCACCCAGCTCTTGTTATCAAAGTTGAAGCGCGGCTCGGCCTTGGCCAGGTCGGCGTCTTCGGCCGATTGCGATTGCGAGCGGGCAAAGTCCTTGCGCAGGGCCCGGGTCAGGTCACGCACCTGGACCAGCACGCCATATTCCCAACTAGGCGTGTTGTCCATCCACAACCCTGGCGGGAAACGGTCGTTGGAAATGTAGCCGCCAGGCTTGTTAAGCAGGGTGCCCATCACAGTCTTGACGGTTTCGACGGTGGTGAAGCCGATGACCATTTGCTTGCCGTCTTTTTCAGCGGCCATTTGTGCATTTTGCTGGACCGGGAACAAGGCTGGCTCCTGGCTCCAGTACCAACCCAGGCCGCCGGTGACCAGCAGGTATATGACCACCAGGGTCAGCAGGGCACGGCTCATCAGCAGGTTACGAAAATAGCTGCGGGAGGCCGACTTGGGCGCAGGGCTTGGGCCTGGGGCGCTGCCTGCACGGTTTTTCCAGTCCAGCATGGCGGATATCCTTTCAGTCACTTGAGTTCAATAGCTACGAC
Source organism: Pseudomonas sp. FH4 (assembly GCF_000510915.2). Lineage (NCBI taxonomy): Bacteria > Pseudomonadati > Pseudomonadota > Gammaproteobacteria > Pseudomonadales > Pseudomonadaceae > Pseudomonas > Pseudomonas sp. FH4. The sequence goes on from NZ_AOHN01000014.1 coordinate 60,983, forward strand.
CACAACCCTACCCCATCGTGCCCCTCTGTGCGGGGCTTTCTAATCGGGCTGGCAGAAAGATGGCACTCAACTATAAAGGATGGGCGCTGATGCGCCTATGCGACCCAACGGTCAGCAAATGAATCACTTGGACGATGCAGTTAATTGACGTATGACACTCGTGCGAAGGAAAAGAGGTGCTAGCATAGAGCCACCAGTCGATCTCAGCATGCACCCTTACCTAGTAGTCAGGATATGACCGAGCCAGAAGACCCCAGCCGTGAGCGTCTCAAGCAGCACTTTGCCCAGCGGGTAATTCATCAGGCGCGTCAAATTCTTGAGATCTGGCAGCGTTTGCAGCGCAGCGAGTGGTCGAACGCCGAATTAAGCGAACTCAGCGAGGCCAATTTGCGCCTGCTGCGGTTTGCCGAGCGTTTTGAACAGCCCGAACACGGCCAACTGGCCCGGCACATCATCGAATCGCTCAAGGCGGTGGACGAAAACCGTGGTCGCCTGAGCAGCCATCTGATCACCGACCTCAACCGCTTGATGCAGCGCCTGTCACGCACCGGCCTGCGCCAGGGCGACCAGTTGGACCAGACCTTCCTGCCGCCGATGCGCAAACCCATCTACGTGATGCTGGCCGATCACGACCGCGCCGAGCGCCTGGCCAAGCAACTGGAATTCTTTGGTTTGAGCGCCCTGTCCCTGGACAGCGTGGCGGCCTTCCGCTCGTCCATGGCCGAACGCCTGCCGGCCGCGATTGTGATGGACGTGGACTTCTGCGGCACCGGCCTGGGCCTGACATTGGCCGCCGAAGCCCAGGAAGGCCTGGAGCAGAAACTGCCGCTGCTGTTCTTCAGCCTGCACGAAACCGACACCCCCACCCGCCTGGCCGCCGTGCGCGCCGGGGGCCAGGAGTTTTTGACCGGCACCCTGGAAGCCTCAAGCCTGCTGGAAAAAATCGAGGTCCTGACCTGCGTCGCCCAGTACGAGCCTTATAAAGTGCTGATCATCGACGACTCCCGGGCCCAGGCCATGCACACCGAGCGCCTGCTCAACAGCGCCGGGATCGTTACCCGCACCTTGATCGAACCGATCCAGGCCATGGCCGAACTGGCGGATTTCCAACCCGACCTGATCATTCTCGACATGTACATGCCGGCCTGCACCGGCACCGAGCTGGCCAAGGTGATTCGCCACAATGACCGTTATGTCAGCGTGCCGATCATTTACCTGTCGGCCGAGGACGATCTGGACAAGCAACTCGATGCCATGAGCGAAGGCGGCGACGACTTCCTCACCAAGCCGATCAAGCCGCGCCACCTGATCACCACCGTGCGCAACCGCGCCGCCCGCGCCCGCCATCTCAAGGCGCGGATGGTGCGCGACAGCCTGACCGGCCTGTACAACCACACGCATATCCTGCAACTGCTGGAAGATTGCAGCTTTCGCTCGCGCCGCGAGAGCAAGCCGCTGAGCTTTGCCATGCTCGACATTGACCACTTCAAGCGGGTCAACGACAGCCACGGCCACCCCATGGGCGACCGCGTGATCAAGAGCCTGGCGCTGTTTCTCAAGCAGCGCCTGCGCAAGACCGACTATATCGGCCGGTACGGCGGCGAAGAGTTTGCCATCGTCATGCCCGACACCGACCTGGACGCCGCGTGCAAGGTGCTCGACGAAATCCGTGGGCGCTTTGCCGAAATCCATTATCCGGCCCAGCCCCAGGATTTGTGGTGCACCTTCAGCGCCGGCGTAGTCGAGTTGTGTGACGGTTCCGACAGCCTGATGATGGCGGCCCAGGCCGACGAAGCGCTGTACCGCGCCAAGGACGCCGGACGCAATCGAGTCCAGGCCGCACGCACGTCAAAGCAAAGTGCCATCTTTTCACCAGAATCCACTGATTCGGTCATAACCCTGTAACGAAAACGCAATAACTTCAGGCACTTACTCCTTCTGCCGTTGGTTGAAACCACGCATGCGCCTGAAGCTGCTGACGAATCTGAACACCCTTCTGCTGGTCGCCGTTTGCCTGGCCCTGGGCGCTACGCTCTGGTGGTCGCAACGAGCCCTCGAACGCCCTTATCTATTGATGGAGCGCTATCTGGGCCTGTCCCAGGCGTTCCAGAACCAGACCGCGCGCAATATCGACGACTATTTGGCCAGCGGCGACGCCTTGCGCCTGAGCGCTGCCGGCCAGAGCCTGGAAAACCTGTTGCTGCACCTGGATGAATTGCCGTCTGAACTGACCGAAAAACTGCGGCCCGGCCTGCTCGGCCTCGATGGCTTCAGCAAGACCGACCTGCTGGCCGCCGGCAAACTGGCCGGCGACCCACAAGCCTTGCTGCTGCAAGCCGAGCGGGAATTGGGGGCCAGCCTGGAACAACTGAGCCAGTACGCCATGGGCGTCAACTCAGCCGATGCAGGACGTTATCTGCCGCCGTTGCTGGCAGCCTCGCAGCACCTGGCCAAGCTGTCCCTGGCGCGGGACAAACTGGTGAGCAGCGGGCGCAGTGAATTGGCCACCGATGTAGAACGTGAACTGGCCAATATCCGCAGCCAGGCTGACCTGCTTGAGCAACTGCCGCTGCTGGGCGTGACCGCCAGCAGTGCCTCCAACAGCGATGATTTTTCTGCGTTGATGGGCCTGGAAAGCAGCGAAACCGCTACCGCCGAAGACACTGGCGTGAATCTCAAGCGCGAACTCAACAGCCTGCTCACGCGCTACCCGGCAGAGCTTGCGCGTACCCGCGAGCAAATCCAGAAGCGCGCAGAACTGGCCGCTGCCACTCACCTGAAAATCGACACCGTGCAGCAAGCCATCGCCGCGCTGGAGCCCGAGGTACGCGCCCAGCACGGCAAGATCCAGGGCGAAGTGCGGGTGATCCAAGGCGTGATGATCGGCCTGATCCTATTGATCGCCCTGCTCATCGACACCCTGCAACGGCGCCTGGCGCGAGTGCTCACCAGCCTGGCGCCGGCCCTTTCAACCTGGGCCGAAGGGGATTTCAGCCAGCCAATTGCCTTGGGCCACACCAACCGCGAACTGCATGATATTGAAGCCTCGCTCAATCGCCTGCGTGCTTACCTGGTGAACCTGGTGGGGACTATCCGCACCAACGCAGAAGAAGTGGCCGGTAGCAGCCGCGCCCTGGCCGAACTGAGCGGCGGCCTGCATGACGGCGCCGAACGCCAGGCCGGGGACACTGCGCAAATCCGCGATTCATTAGGGGAACTGGAAGCCACGATCCAGCAGGTTGCGGGCGACGCCAGCCAGGCCGCCGAGGCCAGCCGCAGCGCCGGCGAGGCCGTGGAGCATGGCCAGCGGGTGATCGGCTTGAGCCTGACCGGCCTGCACGCGCTGGTGGGCGAGGTGCAGGACAATGCGCAGATGATCGAAAAACTCGCCGAAGAGTCCGCCACCATTGGCAGCGTGCTGACCGTGATTCGCTCGATTGCCGACCAGACCAACCTGCTGGCACTCAACGCTGCCATCGAAGCCGCCCGCGCCGGTGAGGCCGGGCGCGGGTTTGCCGTGGTCGCCGACGAAGTGCGCTCCCTGGCCCAGCGCACCGCGGGCGCCACCGCCCAAATCCAGACCCTGATCGCCGGCCTGCAAACCGCCGCCCGGCAATCGGTGGAAGGCATGCGCGCCCAGGTCGAACACGCCGAAGCCACCGCCCAGCAAGCCCAGGCCGCCGACGGCGCGCTGGATGAAATCGTCGGCGCAATCCAGACCATTTCCGACACAGCCATCCGCATTGCCGATGTAACGGCCCAGCAGAGCGGCGCGGTCAGTGAAATCCGTGATAACAGTGAGCGTATTCATCAACTGGGTGAGGACAACCTGCTGCGCATTGGCCAGGGTCGCAGCCAGGGCGAGCACCTGTTAGTGCTCGGCGGGCAACTTAATACGGCCGTGCAGGCCTTCCGCGTCTGACGCCATCTCCCAAATCAGACGGGAATCAAAAATGTGGGAGCGGGCTTGCTCGCGAATGCGGTGGTTCAGTGATGGACATGTTGACTGATACACCGCATTCGCGAGCAAGCCCGCTCCCACATTTTGATCTCCTGCGTACTCGGGACCGTATTACCAATGACCGGATCGTGCGCCCCGGTCACATACTTTGCGCAATCCTCGCTAATCGTGCTGGCTATTGCAGAGAACTGGACAGTCACAAAGGCTTTGCGGCATAGTCGCCGGGTTCTGACGTACCCACATCCAATAACAAGGAACAGCCGATGGCGACCTTACTGGTTCTGCACGGACCCAACCTGAACCTGCTCGGCACCCGCGAGCCGGGTGTATACGGTGCAGTCACCCTCGAACAGATCAACCTCGATCTGGAACGACGGGCCCGTGAAGCCGGCCACCATCTGCTCTACCTGCAAAGCAATGCCGAGTATGAATTGATTGATCGCATTCACGCCGCGCGCAGCGAAGGCGTGGACTTTATCCTGATCAATCCCGCCGCTTTTACGCACACAAGTGTTGCATTACGTGACGCGCTGCTGGCGGTGAGCATCCCATTCATCGAAGTGCATTTATCGAACGTGCATAAACGCGAAGCTTTCCGCCATCACTCTTACTTCTCCGACGTAGCGGTAGGAGTGATCTGCGGCCTTGGCGCCAGCGGTTACCGACTGGCCCTGGAGGCCGCCCTGGAACACGTTGAAGAACAGGCTAAACGCCCCTGACCGACCCTTGGGAGTTGATGATTCATGGATATCCGTAAAGTTAAGAAATTGATCGAACTGCTGGAAGAATCCGGTATCGACGAGCTGGAAATCAAGGAAGGCGAAGAATCCGTACGGATCAGCCGTCACAGCAAGACCCCGGCCCAACAGTTCTACGCGCCACAGATGCAAGCACCGGCTCCAGCCGCTGCTGCTCCGGCTGCCGCACCTGCTGCTGCCGCAGCTCCCGCCGCACCGGCCGCACCAGTGCTCAACGGTTTCGTGGTCAAGTCGCCAATGGTCGGTACTTTCTACCGCACCCCGGCACCGACCTCGCCAGCCTTCGTTGAAGTGGGCAAGACCGTGAAAGTGGGCGACACCATCTGCATCGTGGAAGCGATGAAAATGATGAACCACATCACGGCCGAAAAAGCCGGCGTCATCGAATCCATCCTGGTAGAAAACGGTCAGCCGGTTGAGTACGACCAGCCGCTGTTCACCATCGTTTGAACCGCGGAGCGCCTTCGATGTTGAAACCTGCGAAGAAACTGCAAAAAGTCCTGATCGCCAACCGCGGCGAGATCGCGCTGCGGATCCTGCGCGCCTGTAAGGAAGAGGGCATCAAGACCGTCGCTGTTTACTCGACGGCCGATACCGAATTGATGCACGTGAAACTCGCGGACGAGAGCATCTGCATCGGCCCGCCCCTGGCCACGAACTCGTACCTGAAGGTCTCGAACATCATCGCCGCGGCTGAAGTGACCGGCGCTGATGGCATCCACCCTGGCTACGGCTTCCTCGCGGAAAACGCCGACTTCGCCGAACAGGTGGAAAAATCCGGCTTCGCCTTCATCGGCCCGAAAGCCGAGACCATTCGCCTGATGGGCGACAAGGTGTCGGCCAAGGACGCCATGATCGCAGCCGGCGTGCCAACCGTTCCAGGTTCCGACGGCCCGCTGCCTGAGGACGAGGAAACCGCCCTGCGCATTGGTCGCGAAGTCGGTTACCCGGTGATCATCAAGGCCGCTGGCGGCGGTGGTGGTCGCGGCATGCGCGTGGTGCACAAGGAAGAAGACCTGATCGAAGCGGCCAAGCAGACTCGCTCGGAAGCGGGCGCCTGGTTCGGCAACCCGATGGTCTACCTGGAAAAATACCTGACCAACCCACGTCACGTGGAAGTCCAGGTACTGTCCGACGGCCAGGGCCACGCCATCCACCTGGGCGACCGCGATTGCTCGCTGCAACGCCGTCACCAGAAGGTACTGGAAGAAGCTCCGGCACCAGGCCTGGATGAAAAAGCACGTCAGGAAGTCCTGGCACGCTGCGTCAAGGCTTGCATCGATATCAACTACCGTGGCGCCGGGACTTTCGAGTTCCTCTACGAGAACGGCCGCTTCTACTTCATCGAGATGAACACTCGTGTGCAGGTAGAGCACCCGGTTTCGGAGATGGTCACCGGTATCGACATCGTCAAGGAGATGCTCAGCATCGCCGCTGGCAACGTGTTGTCCTTCACCCAGGATGACGTGAAGATCCACGGCCACTCCCTGGAGTGCCGGATCAACGCCGAAGACCCGAAGACCTTTATGCCAAGCCCTGGCCTGGTCAAGCATTTCCATGCACCAGGCGGCAACGGCGTTCGCGTCGATTCGCACCTGTACAGCGGCTACAAGGTTCCATCGAACTACGACTCGCTGATCGGCAAGCTGATCACCTGGGGCTCCACCCGCGACGAGGCCATGGCCCGTATGCGCAATGCCCTGGACGAAATCGTGGTCGACGGCATCAAGACCAACATCCCACTGCACCGGGATCTGGTTCGTGATGAAGGCTTCTGCGAAGGTGGTGTGAACATTCACTACCTGGAACACAAGCTGGCCAACCAGTAAGTTTGTGCTCTACCCACAAAACCGCCTTCGGGCGGTTTTGTCATTCATGGGCACGCAAGAACACCACAAAGCCCTGTGGGAGCTGGCTTGCCTGCGATGCGGGCACCTCGGTGCATCAGTTACACCAAGGTGATGCTATCGCAGGCAAGCCAGCTCCCACATTTGATTGGTGTGTAACTTGCACTGTCGTCTTATCCTCGCCGCTCGCGTAAACTTGCGCCCTTTCGCAGCCCCACCCCCGCTGCACACTCATTTTTTCAAAGGTGCCCGCCATGCCTTGGCTGCAAGTCCGTCTCGCCATCAGCCCAGAACAAGCCGAAACCTATGAAGACGCGTTCCTCGAAGTGGGCGCCGTGTCGGTGACCTTCATGGACGCCGAAGACCAGCCGATTTTCGAGCCCGAGCTGAACACCACCCCCTTGTGGTCCCACACCCATTTGCTGGCCCTGTTCGAAGACGGCACCGACGCCACCAGTGTCTTTGCCCATATGGAACTGCTGACCGGCGGCCCGCTGCCCGAGCACCACAGTGAAGTGATCGAAGACCAGGACTGGGAACGCAGCTGGATGGACAACTTCCAACCCATGCGTTTCGGCCAGCGCCTGTGGATCGTGCCAAGCTGGCATGCCGCCCCGGAGCCTGAGGCCGTCAACCTGCTGCTGGACCCGGGCCTGGCGTTCGGCACCGGCACCCACCCGACCACCGCCCTGTGCCTGGAATGGCTCGACGGCCAGGACTTGCAGGACTGCAACGTGCTGGACTTCGGTTGCGGCTCGGGCATCCTGGCCATCGCTGCGCTGCTACTAGGCGCCAAGGAAGCCGTCGGCACAGACATCGACGTGCAGGCCCTGGAAGCCTCCCGCGATAACGCCGGGCGCAATAACATTGCTGAAAGCAAATTCCCACTGTACCTGCCAGAGCAATTGCCCCAGGTGCAGGCCGACGTGTTGGTCGCCAATATCCTTGCCGGGCCGCTGGTATCGCTGGCCCCGCAACTGTCGAGCCTGGTCAAGCCTGGCGGGCGCCTGGCGCTGTCGGGGATCCTCGCCGAACAGGGCGAAGAAGTGGCCGCCGCCTATGCCCAGGACTTTGACCTGGACCCCATCGCCAACCGTGATGGCTGGGTACGCATCAGCGGTCGTCGGCGCTAGAATGAGCGTCTGCATGAATCGGATGGCCGCATGACCGACAGTTTCGTCACCCAGTGCCCGCATTGCCAAACCCGTTTCCGCGTCAGCCATGCTCAATTGAGCGTGGCCCGTGGCGTGGTTCGCTGCGGCTCTTGCCTGCAAGTGTTCAACGCCGCTCGCCAGTTGCTGGAGCAGCGTACCCATGCGCCTGAAGCGCCAACGGCAGAAACCGCACCGCGCGCCATCAGCCAGAAGCAATGGTCCGCTGAAGAACTGGACCTGGATCACCTGGACCTCGACGAAGAGCTGGCCAAGCTGGAACGCCGGGAGATTCAACACACCCAGCCCCAAGGCAGCGACCGGCGCCTGACAGGTGCAGACCGTCGGCAAAAAGACCAGCCAATGAGCGCCAGCCGCGACACGGCCAAGGCGCAAGAGGAACAGTGGGCGGCCAGCCTGTTCAGCGATCCGCCTGACGAACGGGCTGCGACAATTGCCCACGCCGACGAAACCGCCGAACCGGTCCCGACACCCGCGGGCAAACCGCAGCGTACCGAACCCTCGATGTCCTTCGACATCCACGAGGTGGACGACGAGCCCGTACTGCATGCCCGCCATGTCGACGACGATCTCGACCCACCCGAACCAAGCATCGGCAACGCGTCGGACGAACCGCTGCCCGAGCCGGCCCCCGACGCACAACCACGTCGCAAGCGCACGCGCGCCACGGGCAATGCCCACGACGAAATGCTGCAGGACCTGGAAGACGACCCGCTGCACCTCTATGCCGGCAAGCGCCCCACCGGCTGGGGCCGCCGCCTGCTCTGGCTGACCCTGGTGCTGCTGGCCGCCGCCGCCCTCGCCGGCCAATACATTGCCTACCAGTTCGATGACCTGGCCCGCCAGGACAGATACCGGCCCTGGTTCCAGGAACTGTGCCCGAAACTGGGCTGCACGGTGCCATCACGGGTCGATATCGCCCACATCAAGAGCAGCAACCTGGTGGTGCGCAGCCACCCCGAGTTCGCCGGCGCGCTGGTCGTAGATGCCATCATCTATAACCGCGCCACGTTCTCCCAGCCATTCCCCCTGCTGGAGCTGCGCTTCGCCGACCTCAATGGCCGGATGATCGCCAGCCGGCGCTTCAAGCCTGCCGAGTACCTCAGCGGCGAGCTGGCCGGGCAGACCGAGATGCCGTCCCAGACCCCGATCCATATCGCCCTGGACATCCTCGACCCAGGCAACAAGGCTGTGAACTACAGTCTCAGTTTCCACTCCCCCGAGTGATCCGATCTGCACGCCAAGGTTTGGATGGCCGGTTATTGACTTGACCGTCCATCACCAAACCGGTGGCGATAAAGAAATAACTGCTCAGATTTTATCCAATTCAGCCTTTAACCAGTCATCGAGAGCGGGTATCATGCCAACCCTTTTTCGAACTCTAATGATCCGGCCCCACAACAGGGAAGTCCTATGTCGGCGGTACGCATCGGCCCATATACATTGCCAAACGCTTTGATTCTCGCCCCGATGGCGGGGGTCACCGACCAGCCCTTTCGTCAGCTGTGCAAACGTTTGGGCGCAGGCCTTGTGGTTTCGGAAATGGTCACCAGCGACATGAGCTTGTGGAACACCCGCAAATCGCGGATGCGCATGATCCACGAAGGTGATCCCGAGCCCCGCTCGGTACAGATCGCCGGCGGTGATGCGCAGATGCTCGCGGAGGCGGCCCGGGCCAACGTGGAGCTGGGTGCACAGATTATTGATATCAACATGGGCTGTCCGGCCAAGAAGGTCTGCAACAAGGCCGCCGGTTCCGCCCTGTTGAAAGATGAGCAGTTGGTGGCCGAGATCCTGCACGCCGTAGTGAGTGCAGTGGATGTGCCGGTCACCCTGAAGATCCGTACCGGCTGGGACCGGGACAACAAGAACGGCCTGACGGTGGCGAAGATCGCCGAACAGGCAGGCATTACAGCACTGGCGGTGCATGGCCGCACCCGCGCTGACCTTTATACCGGCGAGGCTGAATACGACACCATTGCTGCAATCAAGCAAGCGGTGTCGATTCCGGTCTTTGCCAACGGCGACATCGACTCGGCCGAGAAAGCCCGGCGCGTACTGCACGCGACCGGTGCCGATGGCCTGTTGATCGGCCGGGCCGCCCAGGGGCGGCCATGGATTTTTCGTGAGATCGAGCATTTTCTGCGTACCGGCCAAATCATGCCGGCACCGGAGCTGTTCGAGGTGGAACGTATTCTGCTAGAGCATCTGGCCGCCCTGCACACCTTCTATGGAGACGTGATGGGCGTACGCATTGCTCGCAAGCATGTGGGTTGGTATCTCGCAACCCTGCCCGGCGCCAAGGAGTTTCGCGCAGGGTTCAATCGTTTGGATGAAACGCAAGCACAGGTCACCGCCGTTCGTGAGTTCTTTGCCGAACGAGACAAGAGCCTGAGAGCAGGGGACGGAGAAGGGGTGGCCGCATGACGATGATGACCGAGACTTTAGTGAGTGGAACAACACCCGTGAGCGACAACGTCAATTTGAAACAGCACCTCAACACGCCGAGCGAAGAAGGCCAGACCCTTCGCGGGAGCGTGGAGAAAGCGCTGCACAATTATTTCGCCCACCTTGAGGGCGCGGCCGTCACGGATGTGTACAACCTGGTGCTCTCCGAAGTCGAGGCGCCCTTGCTCGAAAGCGTGATGAACTACGTCAAGGGCAACCAGACCAAAGCCAGTGAGCTGCTGGGCCTCAACCGTGGGACCCTGCGCAAGAAGCTCAAACAGTACGATTTGCTGTAAGCATTCAATCAAACCAGAAAGGCGCCCGCGTAAAACCGGTCGCCTTTTTTGCTGACTCCTTTGCTTTTGATGGAAATTGAGATGACCGACCAGACTACCCGCCTGCCGATCCGCCGCGCCTTGATCAGTGTTTCCGACAAGACCGGGATCCTCGAATTTGCTCGGAGCTTGCAGCTCCTTGGCGTGGAAATCCTCTCCACGGGCGGGACCTTCAAACTGCTGCAGGACAACGGCGTGGCCGCAGTAGAAGTCGCGGACTACACCGGTTTCGCAGAAATGATGGACGGTCGGGTCAAGACCCTGCACCCGAAAATCCACGGCGGCATCCTCGGCCGTCGCGGTATCGACGACGCCATCATGAACGAACACGGCATCAAGCCGATCGACCTGGTGGCCGTTAACCTGTACCCGTTCGAAGCCACCATCAACAAGCCAGGCTGCGACCTGCCGACCGCCATCGAAAACATCGATATCGGCGGCCCGACCATGGTGCGTTCGGCAGCCAAGAACCACAAAGACGTGGCCATCGTGGTCAACGCCAGCGACTACGCCCAAGTATTGGAAAGCCTGAAAGCTGGCGGCCTGACCTACGCCCAGCGTTTCGACCTGATGCTCAAGGCCTTCGAACACACGGCCGCCTATGACGGCATGATCGCCAACTACATGGGCACCGTGAACCAGGCCGCCGAGACCCTCAGCACAGAAGGCCGCAGCCAGTTCCCGCGCACCTTCAACAGCCAGTTCATCAAGGCCCAGGAAATGCGCTACGGCGAGAACCCGCACCAGAGCGCGGCGTTCTACGTGGAAGCCAAGCCTGCCGAAGTGGGGATCGCCACCGCGACCCAGCTGCAAGGCAAGGAGCTGTCCTACAACAACGTGGCCGATACCGACGCCGCGCTGGAGTGCGTGAAGAGCTTCGTCAAGCCAGCCTGCGTGATCGTCAAGCACGCTAACCCCTGCGGCGTGGCCGTGAGCCCGGACGCCGAAGGCGGGATCCGCCAGGCCTACGAACTGGCCTACGCCACCGATACCGAATCGGCATTCGGCGGCATCATCGCGTTCAACCGCGAACTGGACGCCGAGACGGCCAAGGCCATCGTCGAGCGTCAGTTCGTTGAAGTGATCATCGCGCCAAGCGTCAGCAGCGAGGCCCGCGCCATCGTGGCGGCCAAGGCCAATGTGCGTCTGTTGGCCTGCGGCGAGTGGTCGGCTGACCGTGCCGCTGCCTGGGACTACAAGCGCGTCAATGGCGGCTTGCTGGTACAGAGCCGCGACATTGGCATGATCGGCAGCCAAGACCTTACAGTTGTGACCAAGCGCGCGCCGACCGAGCAAGAGATCAACGACCTGATCTTTGCCTGGAAAGTGGCCAAGTACGTTAAATCCAACGCCATCGTCTACGCCAAGAACCGCCAGACCATCGGCGTCGGCGCCGGCCAGATGAGCCGTGTGAACTCGGCGCGTATCGCCGCGATCAAGGCTGAACACGCAGGCTTGCAGGTGGTGGGCTCGGTGATGGCTTCCGACGCGTTCTTCCCATTCCGTGATGGCCTGGATAACGCCGCAAAAGCGGGGGTTACTGCCGTGATCCAACCGGGTGGCTCGATGCGTGATGCCGAGGTTATCGCCGCGGCTGATGAAGCCGGCATCGCCATGGTCTTTACTGGCATGCGCCACTTCCGTCACTAAACACCACTGCTTTCCTACTGTAGGAGCGAGCTTGCTCGCGAAAAGCCCGAGAGCGCCACGGGGAGTCAGATGCCCCCCGTTATCGTTGACGATCTTCGCGAGCAAGCTCGCTCCTACAGAAAGCACAGCGTTTCACAGAGGTTTTTGAAATGAATGTTTTGATCATTGGCAGCGGTGGCCGTGAACACGCCCTGGCCTGGAAAGTTGCCCAGGACCCACGCGTGCAGAAAGTATTCGTGGCCCCCGGCAACGCCGGCACCGCCATTGAAGCCAAGTGCGAAAACGTCGCCATCGACGTATTGGCCCTTGAGCAACTGGCTGACTTTGCCGAAAAGAACGTCTCCCTGACCATCGTCGGCCCGGAAGTGCCACTGGTTGCCGGCGTCGTGGACCTGTTCCGCAGCCGCGGCCTGGACTGCTTCGGCCCAACTGCTGGCGCGGCCCAGCTGGAAGGCTCGAAAGCCTTTACCAAGGACTTCCTGGCTCGCCACAAGATCCCGACCGCCGATTACCAGAACTTCACCGAGATCGAGCCGGCCCTGGCTTACCTGCGTGAAAAAGGCGCGCCAATCGTGATCAAGGCCGATGGCCTGGCCGCCGGTAAAGGTGTGATCGTCGCGATGACCCTGCAGGAAGCCGAAGACGCCGTGCGCGACATGCTCGCCGGCAACGCTTTCGGTGACGCCGGTTCGCGCGTGGTGATCGAAGAATTCCTCGACGGCGAAGAAGCCAGCTTCATCGTGATGGTCGATGGCAAGAACGTCTTGCCGATGGCTACCAGCCAGGACCACAAGCGCGTCGGCGACGGCGACACCGGCCCGAACACCGGTGGCATGGGTGCCTACTCCCCTGCCCCGGTGGTCACCGCCCAGGTGCACCAGCGCGTGATGGACCTGGTGATCTGGCCGACCGTGCGTGGCATGGCCGATGAAGGCAATGTCTACACCGGCTTCCTGTACGCGGGCCTGATGATCGACAAGGCCGGCAACCCGAAAGTCATCGAGTTCAACTGCCGTTTCGGCGACCCGGAAACCCAACCGGTGATGCTGCGCCTGCAGTCGAGCCTGGTACTGCTGGTGGAAGCCGCACTGGCCCAGGCCCTGGACAAGGTTGAAGCACAGTGGGATCCACGTCCGAGCGTCGGCATTGTGCTGGCAGCCGGTGGTTACCCTGCCGACTACGCCAAGGGTGATGTGATCCAGGGCCTGGATGCAGCCGCTACACTCGAAGGCAAGGTATTCCACGCCGGTACCGCGCTCAAGGATGGCCAGGTCGTCACTGCCGGTGGCCGCGTACTGTGCGCCACCGCCATGGGCGCCAGTGTCGATGCCGCCCAGCAGCAAGCCTACAAGCTCGCCGCGAAGATCGACTGGCAGGGCTGCTTCTACCGCAAGGACATCGGCTACCGTGCCATTGCCCGTGAGCGGGGCGAAGATCAGTAAGCAGCTATCCGTTCGGCCAGGCAGGGGCCTTTGGCCCTTGCCGTCCTGTTACGGTCCCGCGCATAGTTAACCCCGTGCATTAACCTACGAAGGGATTTCGCCGTGCGCTGGCTCAGGATCGCCATAGTTTTTACTGTCAGCCTGCTGACCCTGCTCTGTCTGTTGCCGGCCCAGGCCTTCGCGCAAGGCAGCGGTTGGGCCGTATTGCTTGATGAACAGGCCGACCTGCAATTGAGCGACATTCGCTCACCCCGCTACACCAACCAATTCAGCCCTATCGAACTGGACCGGATCACCGCCGCCGAGCCCAATGGTGCGCTGTGGGTACGCTTCAAGCTGCAACCCGGCAAGCACGAGCAAGTGCTGCGGGTCTTTGCGCCAGACCTGGCGCACCTCAATCTGTACGTGCTGGACGGCGACACGCTGATCGAGCAAGTGAATACCGGCACCCGCCAACCCCAGGCTGAACGCCCGCTGCCCAGCAGTGATTTCATGCTGCCCATGCCCCAGAGCCAGAAGCCCCTGGAGGTGTATGTGCGCCTGGTTTCGGAGCACGAACTGCGGCCGTACCTGACCCTGGAACCCGCCGTGATGGCCGCCGCCAACCAGACCCAGACCCTGGTCTATGGCCTGTTGTTCGGCTGCCTGCTGATGCTGATCCTGCATAACCTCGCCCGCTACGCCTACCATCGTTCGCGCAGCAGCCTGTGGCTGGCGGCCTGCGAAGTGCTGCTGCTGCTCAGCCTGTTGCTGCTGCTCAACCTATTGGGCCCGTGGTTGCCGAACTGGCACGCCATGCAAACCCCCGGCTCCTATATGGCGCTGCTGCTGACGGCGCCATGCGGCTTGATGTTCGCCTACCGTTTCTTCGCACCACTGGGCCCGCATCCGCTGAACAAGCTGCTGATGGCGGATATCCTGCTGATCGTCCTATGCGGCCTGTTGTTGCTGTTCGTCAACACCCTGCCGCTGAACATCATCACCTACGCCCTGGTGGCGCTGGCCGGCCTGAGCATGCTGTTTGTCTCCGCCTACCACTGGCAAAAAGGCTACCGGCCGGCACGCCTGTTCCTGCTGGCCATGCTGGTGTTCAACACCGGTACGCTGATTATCCTGCCGGCCTTGCTGGGCCTGACCCTGGTGGCCCCGCAAGGCTTGATCATCACCTTGCTGGCGGTGATCTGCGTCAGCGGCCTGTTGATGAGCCAGGCCCTGGGCGAACGCCAACGCAGCATCGTCGAGGATCGTTTCAGCCTGAGCCGCGACCTGGCGGCCAGCAACGCCGAGATCGCCGCCAAGGCCGAGTTCCTGGCCAAGATCAGTCACGAGATCCGCACGCCCATGAACGGTGTGCTGGGCATGACCGAGTTGCTGCTGGGCACGCCTTTGTCGGTCAAGCAGCGCGACTACGTGCAGACCATCCACAGCGCCGGCAATGAGCTGCTGACCCTGATCAACGAGATTCTCGACATTTCCAAGCTCGAATCCGGGCAAATCGAACTCGATGATGTGCAGTTCGACCTCAATGCCCTGATCGAAGACTGCCTGAGTATTTTCCGCGCCAAGGCCGAGCAGCAGAACGTCGAGCTGATCAGCTTTATCCAGCCCCAGGTGCCACGGGTCATCAGCGGCGACCCGACACGCCTGCGCCAGGCCCTGTTGAGCCTGCTGGAAAATGCCCTGCACAAGACCGACGAAGGCGAAGTGCTGATCGTGGTCGCCCTGGATGAACGCAGTAGCAAACCGCGCCTGCGCATTGCCGTGCAAGACAGCGGCCTGCCGATGGAGGCCGCCGAACGTGATGCCCTGTTGCACAGCGAACTGCACAGCAAGAACTTCCTCTCGGCCACCCGCCTGAGCGGCCACCTGGGCCTGGTGATCGCGCGCCAACTGATCCTGTTGATGAATGGCGAGTTCGGCATCAAGGCTGGTAGCCAGCAAGGCAGCACCCTGTGGCTGACCTTGCCGCTGGACCCCGAGCGCCTGGAACACCCGACCTCCGACCTCGACGGCCCGCTGCAAGACGCACGGGTACTGGTCGTCGACGATAACGACACTTGCCGCAAAGTACTGGTGCAGCAATGTTCCGCCTGGGGCCTGAATGTCAGCGCGGTGCCGTCGGGCAAGGAAGCCCTGGCCCTGCTGCGCACCAAGGCACACCTGCGCGATTACTTCGACGTGGTGCTGCTGGACCAGAACATGCCCGGCATGACCGGCATGCAACTGGCGGCGAAGATCAAGGAAGACCCGAGCCTGAACCACGACATCCTGCTGATCATGCTCACCGGTATCAGCAACGCGCCGAGCAAGATCATCGCGCGCAACTGCGGGATCAAGCGCATCCTGGCCAAACCGGTCGCGGGCTACACCCTCAAGACCACCCTGGCCGACGAGTTGACCCAGCGCAGCAAAGGCGTGGTGCAACCGCGCCACACAGTGCCGAACGCGCCGGTGGCCGTCACCGTGCCCAGCGACTTCCGCATCCTGGTGGCTGAAGACAACAGCATCTCCACCAAAGTGATTCGCGGCATGCTCGGCAAGCTCAACCTGCAACCCGATACCGCCAGCAATGGCGAGGAAGCCTTGCTGGCGATGAAGGCCCAGCGCTACGACCTGGTGTTGATGGACTGCGAAATGCCGATCCTCGATGGCTTCTCCGCGACCCAGCAGCTGCGGGTCTGGGAAGTCAGCAACCAGCGCACACGCACGCCGGTGGTGGCGCTGACCGCGCACATTCTCTCGGAACACAAAGAACGCGCACGCCAGGCCGGGATGGATGGGCATATGGCCAAGCCGGTGGAGCTGTCGCAACTGCGCGAACTGGTGGAGTACTGGGTGACACAGCGCGAGCAGCCGGCGGAGCAGGTGCATACTTCCTGACCCGAACGACAATCCCTTGCTCACCACAACGCCCTGTGGGAGCTGGCTTGCCTGCGATAGCATCACCTCAGTGGCAACTGGAAAACCGAGGCGCCTGCATCGCGGGCAAGCCCGCTCCCACATAGCCTGATAAACTCCCCCTCGCCCCTCCTTCGCTGTGAGCTCCTGCCATGCTCCACGTGTTGTTCAGCGTTTATTTGAAGATGCTGGTGCTGTATAGCCCCTTCTTCGTCCTGTCCTGCTTTATCAGCCTGACCCGTGGCTATTCCAGCAAGGAACGGCGGCGCCTGGCCTGGAAGGTTGCCCTGGCAACGCTGGTGTCGAGCGTGTTGCTCTACTTGTTTGGCCGGGTGATTTTCAGTGTGTTTGGCATCACCGTGGATGCTTTTCGCATCGGCGCCGGCAGTGTGCTGTTTATCTCCGCCCTGGGCATGGCCCAGGGCAAATCGGCCGTGCAGACTGACAATGTGCAGCAGGACGTGACCATCGTCCCGCTGACTATCCCCCTGACCGTCGGCCCCGGCACCATCGGCGCACTGCTGGTGATGGGGGTCAGCCAGCCCCATTGGGATGACAAGCTCACCGCCATTCTCAGTATCGCCCTGGCCAGCCTGACCGTGGGCGTGGTGCTGTACCTGTCCAACCGGATCGAACGCATCCTCGGCGACCAAGGGCTGCAGATTGTCAGCCGCCTGATGGGGTTGTTCGTGTGTGCACTGGCTGCACAGATCATCTTTACCGGCGTGCGCGGTTACCTGGTGCCCTGAGGCCCCATTCAAATCTGGTATTGGGCGATAGCGTGCAAGACCTTGTCGCCTGCGCTCTCGCGCAACTGCTTGATGGTTGCGTCGTTGACCACTGCCGGATTGAGCATCAGGCACGTCTGGCCACTGTAGGCTTCGATCGTGGAACTGTCCCATTCGAAAAACGGCACACCCACTTTCGTGCTGACACCGTGGGCGCTGTAGGTCACCAGCACCATCAACACTTCACCGTCGACCTCCGAACAGGAGGCCAGCCCAAAGTCGCCGCCCTCATGGTTGACGATGTTGCGCTTGAACAGATCAAACGGTGCCGACAGCTGTTTCAAAGCCTCGAAAGCATCCGCCGCCAACCTGGGTAACGCCATGGCCAAGGAGCCTGAAAGGAACGTCGAGGCCACCGTGGACGAGATGATGTTCATTACGGCCATCTGCACGCTCAGCCCCTTCACGGAGGTGGTGACCCGTTCGAAACTGCTGCGTATCGGCAACCAGCCAAGGCGGCTCATGACCTTGATAAATTCGTCATACCAGGCCTGTGTGCCGCGCCCCACTTTCAGGACTTCACTCACATAGCTGCTGGCCAACAGATAACTCTTGCGGGTGTATTCCTTGTTGAGGCGGCTCATACCCGCGACAAACGAAAACACACTGTTGTTGATCACCGCACCATTCAAGTCACCATCCGCCTGGAACGGCGATGACGGGTCCGCTGGCCGCCGGGTCAACGGCAGTCGGTATGCCGCAATCAGCTTGTTCTTTTTTGCCACATTGATTCGCTTATGTTTGCGCTCCATAACTGTTTCTCCACAAAAAACCCACACGGGCTTACAACAAACACTAGTCGCCCGATTGAACTTTTTCAGGAGGTACGAGAAGGCCTTTAAAGCGTAGGAAAAGTCGACATTGGCTGCCCCGCCCCGCAAACAGTGGGGATGAACTGGCGACTGATAACGGCAGGCTTACTTTCTGCAACTAATAGAGAGGAACCGTTAATTGCATTGAGATTCAGCGGGACTGAACAAAGAAATTTCTGTCGTCGGCAATGGGCTTTCTCTGACAGCACGGCGGCCCCATTGCGGGGCCGCCGTCGTTTCAGGAGGCCGGCTTCTCGCCATACCAGCGTGGCGTGTACACCCACTCTCCACCGCCCACCCGAGGGAACGCGCAGGTGGTGGACGAACCGATCAGCACCATGGTGCGCATGTCTACCTGGTCCGGGGTCAGTTGCCCCAGGGTGGTGGTGCGCAGCGTCTGCCCCGGGCGACCGATATCACGCCCCAGCACCACAGGTGTTGCGGCGATACGATGCTGGGCCACGATCTCCAGGGCACGCCCCAGTTGCCATGGCCGCGAACGGGAGATGGGGTTGTAGAACGCCAGGGCCAGGTCGGCCTGGCATGCCAGGTCCAGGCGTTTCTCGATGATGGACCAGGGCTTGAGGTTGTCCGACAGCGACATCACGCAGAAGTCATGCCCCAATGGCGCACCCGCCTGGGCCGCCGTGGCGAGGGACGCCGAGACCCCCGGCAGGATCTCCAGTTCGACCCGCTGCCAGGCCGGGTCGCTGGATTCGTGCAACGCTTCCAGCACCGCCGCCGCCATGGCAAACACACCCGGGTCGCCGGAAGACACCACCACCACCGAACGGCCCAGGGCCGCCAGCTCGAAGGCATGCCGCGCCCGTTGCATCTCTTCGCGGTTGTCGGTGCAATGCTGCACCTGGTCGGCACGAAACGGCCCGGCCATGCGCACATAGGTTTCGTAGCCCAGCACATCGGTGCAACGCGCCAGTTCGGCCTTGACCGCCGGCACCATCAGCTCGGCAGCGCCAGGGCCCAGGCCGATCACCGCGAGGCGGCCACGGGGACGACCCAGTTGCGCCAGATCCACCGGCGCAGCGGTTGAGTGAATGACAATCTCCGGCCCAGCGGCCAACGCCGTAAACCGTAACGGCACACCCAGTTCCAGCGCTGCCTCATGCAGTTCGCCGCAAGCCATGTCGGCATCATCACCCAGCAGGCACGCCAGCGATTGCACGGCGATACCGCCCTGCTGCAACGCCTGGCGAACCCGTGCAGCCAGTTCGGCACCTGGACGGCAGGCCACCCAGGTGTTTTTCGGATAGATCAGCAACTCGTTGTCCGCCGGCACACGCTCGGCACTGCCGATATGAATGCTCAGGTGCGCCTGCTGGTCCTGCGCCAGGTTGGCCTGATCCAGCCACGGCGCGGCACCTTCGATACGCACATGTTCGCCGGCCAGCAAGTCCGAGACAAAACGTTTGCCCAGTTCCAGGTCGGCCAGTTGATAGCCCTGGGGCGGGTTGAGCAGGCAGGTGCCGAACCGCAGCTCGCCACTGGTGGTAATCGCAGCCGCCACACCCAGGGCCGCCGCGATTTCCCGCGCCATGATATTCACCCCGCCCAGGCCACCCAGCAACGGCACCACTGCGCTGCCATCTTCGGCGACAGCCAGCACGGCCGGCTCCTCGCCTTTTTCCAGCAACTGCGCCGCCAGGGTGCGGATCACAATCCCGGCCGCGCACAGGGCAATGATCGGCGTGCCCTGCTGATACAGCTGGCGCACGGTCGTGCCAAATTCGCTGTAGGCCTGGTCGGCGCCCTCCACCCGGCCGGCCAGGCCATGGATCAAGGCGCCGGGATACAGCTGCTGGATGCTGCGGGCCGTGGCAAGGCTGCCCTGGCCGAGGATTACGATCGCCGGCGTCATCAACCCTGCCACCTTTCGCCCGGCACGATGATCAGCGAGAAATACGGCGAGGACATGGGCTCGACCTGATCCAGCGCAACGATTTTCTGGTTGGCCATGGTCGCACGCTCCACATACAGCGCGCGCCCGGCCAGCCCCAGTTCCTCAAGCACCTGGCGCACCTTGGTAAAGTTGCGCCCCAGCTTCATGATCACCGCCGCATCGGCATCCGCCAGGCGCCGCTTGAGTTCGTCATGGGGCAGCACCCCGGACAATACCGACAGGCTCTGGTTGCGATACACCAACGGCGCACCCAGCACCGAGGCGCCGCCGAGCATCGAGCACACGCCCGGAATGACCTGCGCCTCGTAGCGCTCGGCCAGGCGGTCATGCAGGTACATGTAGGAGCCATAGAAGAACGGATCGCCTTCGCAGATCACCGCCACATCGCGCCCGGCATCCAGATGCGCGGCCACGTCGACACTGGCGGCGTCGTAGAAATCGCTGATCACCTGTTCATAAGACAGTGGCGCCGGCAAGGCTTCGGTGGTCACCGGGTACACCAGCGGCATCAGCGTCTGCTCGGGCACCAGGTGCTCTTCGATAATGCCAAAGGCGTTGCCTTTCTTGCCCTTGGCCACGAAATACGCCACCACCGGCGACTCGCGCAGCAGGCGCAAGGCCTTGAGGGTAATCAGCTCCGGATCACCGGGGCCGACACCCAGGCCGATCA
Organism: Pseudomonas sp. FH4; assembly: GCF_000510915.2. Classification (NCBI taxonomy): domain Bacteria; kingdom Pseudomonadati; phylum Pseudomonadota; class Gammaproteobacteria; order Pseudomonadales; family Pseudomonadaceae; genus Pseudomonas; species Pseudomonas sp. FH4. The sequence goes on from NZ_AOHN01000014.1 coordinate 81,682, forward strand.
AACGTCCACGCGCCTGCATTATTCGACCTCCGTGGCCAGTGCGTTGACCGCCGCAGCGGCCATCGCACTGCCGCCCAGGCGGCCTTGCATGATCACAAACGGCACGCCACGGCTGTCGGCGGCGAGCATCGCCTTGGACTCGGCGGCGCCCACAAAGCCGACCGGGAAACCGAGGATCAGCGCCGGCTTCGGGGCACCGGCGTCGAGCATTTCCAGCAGATAGAACAAGGCCGTCGGCGCATTGCCGATCACCACCACGCTGCCTGCCAGGTGCGGGCGCCACAGCTCCAGGGCCGCAGCGGAACGGGTGTTGCCCAACTCCCGCGCCAACTCCGGCACGCTGTCGTCGCGCAAGGTGCAGATCACCGGGTTGTTGGACGGCAGACGTGCACGGGTCACGCCTTCGCAGACCATCCGCGCATCGCACAGGATTGGCGCACCCGCCGCCAGGGCCTCACGCCCGGCCTTGCCCGCGCCTTCGGAAAACTGCAGACCGTCGATGGCCTCGACCATGCCGCAGGCGTGAATCACCCGCACGGCGAGTTTTTCCAGGTCGGCCGGAATGCGATCCAACTTGGCCTCTGCGCGAATGATCGCAAAGGAGTTGCGATAGATCTCCTGACCGTCGCGGATGTAATCAATCATCGGTGTTGCTCCGTGGACGGGCACGCAACACGGCGCCCGCCGCTTCAATAGAAAGGTTGTGCGCGTGCAGCCGGCCGAAACCCGGCTGGGCTGCATCGCGAAAATAGAGGTCGTAGTGCCCGACGCCCACCGCCAGCAAGGTGACCGGGGCAATGTGCGCGGCGGCGCAAGTGCGCGGGCAGCCGGACAGGTGCACGTCGAGGCCCTGGCCGTGATCCTGCAACAGTGTGGCCAGGTGCAGGGCATCGGCCTTGGTGTCGGCCTGGGCCTTGGCACAGCCGCTGGAGCCGGTGCAGGCAATCAGCCGCGCCAGCGCCTGCTCGGCAGAACAGAGGAAGCCCAACTGCGCCAGGCCGTCGGTGACGCGCGGGGCAGCGTCCGGCGCCAAGTTGGGCAGCAGCAGGCCTTGCCATGGGGTGAAGCGCAATGTGCCGTCGCCATGAGCGAGGGCCAGTTGCGCGGCGCCGCGCAGCATGGCCGAGTCCAGTCGCCCCAATGGCGCGACGGCGGCGACGTAGACCTGCTGAGATTGGCGCTGTGGATAAGTGCCCAGGCGCAACAGGGTCGGGTTGGCGCGGCAACGATAGCCGTTGGCGGGAAGTAACGGCAGGTTCAAGCGTGCGAGGAAGTTATCCACAGACGTTTGCGCCAGCAGGTCGCGCATACGGTTCTGGTCGGGCCGGGCCAGGTCGAGAAACAGTTCCAGCACCGCAACGACCAGCGCATAGCCTTGGTCCAGGGTTACGGCGGCCAGCGGCCGATCACGACCGGGACAGCCGGCCAGGCCGAACGCCAACAAAGTCTGGCCTTGTGCTTGATAGGCTGACAACCACAGGTCGTGGTGATGATCGAGCATCGCCAGCGCCTCACCGCCGTCCAGTTGCACGGCGAACTTGGCCGACAACTCATGAAAGCGCGGATGGCTTTGCAGAGTAGCGAGGACCTGCTCTGCCAGGGGCCGGGTGTCCAGCAGCATGTCGCGGTCAATGCCGGCACCGGGGCTGAGCATCACATTGCGCACGTCATCACCGCCCGCGGTGGTCGGCCCAAGACCGGCATCCAGCAGGTGCGTGACCAGGCCATCGTGTTCCTGGCCGATGCCGCGAATCTGCAGGTTGGCGCGGTTGGTCGCCTCGATCACCCCGCCCGCCCAGGTGTGGGCCGCATACGCCACAGCCATCGCCTGTTCGGCGCGGATGACGCCGCCCGCCAACTTGATCCGGCAGATCCCGCCATCCAAGGCCTGGACAATACGCAGCAACCCCGGACAACCCGAGGGACGTTTGCTGCTGGACAGTGGAAGTGGCTTCACGGGGGCTACCGGTTTACGGGCAAAGGCGCGGTATTATGCCTGCTTTGTCCGACGGCATGAAAAGCCTGCCCGTCGGATGTCGTTCAAGGAATCAATATGTCGCCCTGGCTGACAGTAGTAGGCATCGGTGAAGACGGCTTCAAGGGGCTGGGCAGGAATGCCCGGCATGCGCTGCTGCGCGCCTCGCGGATTGTTGGCGGCCAGCGCCAGCTGGATTTGCTGCCGGTGTGCATTCGCGGTGAGCGCGAGCTATGGCCCAGCCCGTTTTCCCTGGAGCCGATCCTGGCGCGACGGGGTGAGGCGGTGTGCGTACTGGCCAGCGGCGATCCGATGTTCTACGGCGTCGGCGCCAGCCTGGCGCGGCTGGTGGCGACGGATGAGCTGTTGATCCTGCCGGCGCCCTCTTCGGTGTCACTGGCGGCGGCACGCTTGGGCTGGCCATTGCAGGAAGTGGTGACCTTATCGGTGGTCGCCCGTCCGTTGGCGGCACTCAATGCCCATCTGTCCAGCGGCGTGCGCTTGCTGGTGTTGAGCAATGACGGCCAGAGCCCGGCGGCGATAGCTGCGCTGTTACGCGCCAGCGGGTTCGGCGCGAGCCGCTTGAGTGTGTTTGAACACCTGGGCGGTGCGGCAGAGCGGCGGATCGATGGCCACGCTGACACCTGGCAAGACGCGCCAATTGCGCCGTTGAACCTGGTGGCTATCGACTGCCTCGCCACTATCGACACCCCACGCCTGTCGCGCCTGGCGGGCCTGCCAGACTCGGCGTTCAAACATGACGGGCAACTGACCAAGCGCGATGTGCGCGCCATGACCCTGGCGCGCCTTGCGCCAACCCCCGGCGAACTGCTGTGGGACGTCGGCGCCGGCAGCGGTTCCATCGGTATCGAATGGATGCGCGCCCACCCCAGCTGCCGCGCCCTGGCGATTGAGGCCGATGCCGGCCGCCAGCAGTTGATCGAACACAACCGCGACGCCCTCGGCGTGCCCGGCCTGCAACTGATTCGCGGCAGCGCGCCCCAGGCCCTGGCAGGGTTGGAGGTACCCGATGCGGTCTTCATCGGCGGCGGCGTGACCCGCGATGGCGTGCTCGATACCTGCTGGCAGCACCTGCGGCCCGGTGGCCGGCTGGTAGCCAATGCCGTGACCCTGCAAAGCGAAATGACCTTGATGAGTTGGCGCGCGCAACATGGCGGCGAACTGACCCGCATTCACGTGGCCCAGGCCCAGCCCCTGGGCGAGTTCGACACTTGGCGCCAGGCGCTGCCCATCACCTTGCTGGAAGTGATCAAGCCGCTATGAAGCGCATCCTGCTGCTGGGCGGCGTGACGGAAGCCCTGGCCATCGCCCGCACCCTGGGGCCACAGCACATCTACAGCCTGGCCGGCATTGGCCGGGTACCCACCGACCTGGCGTGTCAGGTGCGCGTAGGCGGCTACGGCGGTGCCGAGGGGTTGGCGCAGTTTGTCCGCACCGAAAACATCAGCCTGATCCTCGACGCCACCCACCCCTACGCCGCACACATCAGTGCCAACGCCGCCCAGGCCGCACGCTTGTGCCATATCCCCTGCTGGGCCCTACGCCGCCCGGCTTGGCAGCCACAGCCCGGCGATGACTGGCGCGAAGTCAGTGACTGGGCCGAGCTGATCGAAACCCTGAAACCCTTCAAGCGCCCGTTGTTCACCCTCGGTCGCGAACCGCTGCAACACCTCGACGAAATCCCTGCCGAACAGTTCTGGACCTTGCGCGCACTGGACACCTACCCCGGCAACGCACGCTGCGAAGTGATCGGCGCCCGTGGGCCGTTTTTGCTTGAGGATGAGCGGACGTTGTTCGAGCGCAGACAGATTGACGTGTTGATCAGCAAGAACAGCGGCAGCAGCGCCACCGAGCCCAAGCTGGAAGTGGCCCGCGAGCGCGGCGTGCCGGTGGTGGTTTTGCAGCGGCCGGTGTTGGCGCAGGTGGATCGGGAGTTTTTGACCGTCGACTCGGTACTGCAGGCCTTATAGAACAACGCAGCTCAAATGTGGGAGCGGGCTTGCCCGCGATTGCGGTATGTCAGTAACCGATGTACTGACTGATACACCGCTATCGTGGGCAAGCCCACTCCCACATTTAGGGCTGCGGCGTTTTGGAGATTGGTATTCTCTCGTTCCCGTCTATCATCAAAGCCATAGCCCACACGCAGCACTGCGACACCAAACCACACCGGCGCTTTTTACTTATGCCCCCCGATCAGGCTAAATACCCACCTGATCGTTTAACCCTACGGATTGTCCGCCATGGCCCGTCAACGCTTTGCATTTGCCTGGATCGCCTGCCTTGCAGTGCTGTTCAACGCGTTTGCCATGCCGATGGCCGGGGCGATGCAGCAGGGGCAGAGCCCGGCCGAGCAATTGCTGTGGGGCAGTTTCTGTTCGTCCAACGGCAGCAAGCTGGTGGCGATCTCCCTGGGCAAGCTGGATCTACCTGCGCCGCAGCAGGACGAGCATTCCACCATGCAGCATTGCTGGTGCTGCTCGGGCTCGGCGCCGTTGGTGGCGCTGCCGGGGCATGTGCCGCAGTTGTATCTGACACGGATCGACCCGGCGCCTGGCCTGCCATCGCCCGTCTTGCAGCACCCTACCCCGCGCCAGCAATGGCCGAGCCTCAACCCCCGCGCCTCTCCAACCGTCTGATCACTTCGCAATTGAACTGCGTTTGAATCGTTCTGGAGAACTGCCATGCTCAAATCTTCCCTGCTTCTGGCGGCCTTGCTGCTGCCTGTGTTCAGTGCCGCCAATGCCGATGACTACAAGGCCGGCGACCTGCTGGTGAGCGATCCCTGGTCACAGGAATTGCCGCCCAATGCGCCGACGGTTGCCGCCTACTTTGTGATCCATAACCAGGGCGAAACCCCGGATCGCCTGCTCAGCGTCGACACCCCAGTGGCGGCCAAGGCCGAGTTGCATGAGCATGTGATGCAGGGCGACTTGATGAAGATGCAACAGGTGCCCAGCGTGGCCGTGCCGCCCAAGGGCGAACTGACGTTCGCGCCCATGGCCTATCACGTGATGCTGCTGGACCTGAAGGACCGCAGCCAATTGCGCGACGGCCAGCACTTCCCGCTGACCCTGAACTTCGAAAAGGCCGGGCCAGTCAACGTGGAAGTCTCGGTCCAGAAAGCACCGCCGATGACCGGCCACGAGCACAAGCACGCCCAGTAATCACCACAGGCCGCCCCCCATGGGTGCTCCCGCCAGCAGATTGACCAAGCGCCGCCGCACGCCCGCAAGGCTTGCACGCGGCAGTTGGATCAGCCTGTTCGCCATGCTGATGATCTTTATCGGACCGCTGATTTCCCAAGCGATGCCGATGGATCATCACGCCGGCATGGCCATGCAGATGTCGATGGACGATACCTGCCATGCCGCGCCCCAGCACCCCGCCGAGCACACCAAGCCCCCCGCAGCCGACCACGTCATGTGGGAGAAATGCGGCTATTGCAGCCTGCTGTTCAGTTGCCCGGCCCTGCCTGGCCATGTGTCATTCGTGGCCCTTGGCACCCCACCACCGGCCAACGCCCTCACCCCTGCAACGCGCCTGGGCCATGCCCGGCAGAGCATCTTCCCTGGCGCCCGCAGCCGCGCACCGCCCATCCAGTCGTAGATCACTGATCAAACAACCACTTCGCACGGCCGTCTTCACCTAGACAGCCCCAGGCTGCTGGCCGTGTTGTTTACGACTGATTGATGGAATTTTTCATGTCCAGGTTTCCTGCTGACACCCGTATGGGATGTACCCCCGTGCTCGCCGTTTTGTGCGGCGCACTCTTGGCACCACAGGCGTATGCCGACGACCACGCCGAGCACCACAATGAGCTGAGCCCGACGGTGATTACCGGCGTTGCCCCAAGCTCACCACTGACCATCGTCACCAACCCCAAGGACCCGCGCCAGCCGGTACCGGCCAGTGACGGCGGTGACTACCTCAAGACCATTCCCGGCTTTGCCCTGGTGCGCAACGGCGGGACCAATGGCGACCCGGTGCTGCGTGGCATGTTCGGCTCGCGCCTGAATATCCTCACCAATGGCAGCATGATGCTCGGCGCCTGCCCGGGCCGCATGGACGCGCCCACCTCCTACATCTCGCCGGAAACCTACGACAAGCTGACCGTGATCAAAGGCCCGCAAACCGTGCTCTGGGGCCCTGGCGCCTCGGCCGGCACGGTGCTGTTCGACCGTGAGCCGGAGCAGTTCGGTGAACTGGGCACCCGGGTCAATGCGAGCATCCTCGCCGGCTCCAACGGGCGCTTCGACAAAGTGTTGGATGCCGCCGCCGGTGGCTCGCTCGGTTACATCCGCGTGATCGGCAACCAGGCCCACGCCGATGACTACAAGGACGGCAACAACGACACCGTCGGCTCGCGCTACGACAAATGGAACGGCGACGTTGCCCTCGGCTGGACCCCGGACGCCGACACCCTGCTGGAACTCACCGCTGGCCGTGGCGATGGCCAGGCGCGCTACGCCGGACGCGGCATGGATGGCTCGCAGTTCCTGCGCGAAAGCCTGGGCCTGCGTTTCGAGAAATCCAATATCGGCGAGGTGCTGGACAAGGTCGAAGCCCAGGTCTACTACAACTACGCCGACCACGTGATGGACAACTACAGCCTGCGCACGCCGTCAGGTACCGGGATGATGGCCGGCCCCATGGCCTCCAACGTCGACCGCCGCACCCTTGGCGCACGGATCAAGGCCACCTGGCGCTGGGCCGATGTGCAACTGATCAGCGGCATCGATGCGCAGACCAACGAACACCGCCAGCGCAGCAGCGCCGGGGTCGACACCTATAAGAACCTGCCCCGCAACAAGGACGCCGACTTCCACAACTACGGGGTATTTGGCGAGCTGACCTGGTATGCCGCCGACAACGACCGGCTGATCAGCGGCGCCCGCCTGGATCGCGCCTCGGCCAAGGATTTTCGCCAGCGCACCGGCAGCGGCATGATGAGCCGCGCCAACCCCACGGCCGGCGATACCCGTGCTGACACGTTGCCATCCGGCTTCGTGCGCTATGAACACGACCTGGCCGACAGCCCGACCACCCTCTACGCAGGTCTCGGGCACGCCGAACGGTTCCCGGACTACTGGGAGTTGTTCTCGCCCAACCGTGGCCCGTCGGGTTCGCTGAACGCCTTCGACTCGATCAAGCCGGAGAAGACCACTCAACTGGACTTCGGCCTGCAGTACAAGACCGCAGACCTGGAAGCCTGGGCCTCCGGCTATATCGGCCAGGTACGCGACTACATCCTGTTCAACTACACGCCCGGCATGATGGGCATGACCTCCCAGGCGCAGAACATCGATGCGCGGATCATGGGCGGTGAACTGGGCGCCGCCTACAAGCTGACAGCCAACTGGAAAGCCGACGCCACCCTGGCCTATGCCTGGGGCAAGAACAGCAGCGACGGTAAAGCCCTGCCGCAAATGCCGCCGCTGGATGCGCGTTTCGGCCTGACCTACAGCGAAGACGACTGGAGCGCCGGCGCGTTGTGGCGTGTGGTGGCGGCGCAAAACCGCATCGACCAGAACAAGGGCAACGTGGTCGGCAAAGACTTCGACAAGAGCGGTGGCTTTGGCGTGTTCTCCCTTAACGCGGCGTACCGCATCAACAAAAACTTCAAGGTCAGCACCGGCGTCGACAACCTGTTTGGCAAGGCCTATGCCGAGCACCTGAACCTGGCCGGCAACGCCGGGTTCGGTTACCCGGCCAACGACCCGCAAGCCATCAATGAGCCGGGCCGTACGCTCTGGACCAAGGTGGATATGAGCTTCTAACCCACCACCCTTGTAGGAGCGAGCTTGCTCGCGAAGAACGTGAACGATGACGCGGTAAGTCAGACTCAATGCGCCAACCTCAGGTTTTTCGCGAGCACGCTCGCGCCTACAAGTCATGCACAAAAATAACGTCCTTGCGGAGCACCCTGATGACCCCTCCAAAGATTTCCTTCTACAACCTGGCCTGGCGCTGGCATTTCTACGCCGGGTTGTTTGTCGCCCCCTTCATGGTGTTGCTGGCAGTGACCGGCATCATCTACCTGTTCAAGCCCCAGCTCGACCCGCTGATGTACGGCCACTTGCTCAACGTGCAGCCCGGCGAACAGGTCCTCAGCGCCGACGAGTTGCTGCAACGGGCCAAATCCGCCTACCCACAAGGCACGATCAGCAAGTACCTGCCGCCGGTGGACGCCAGCAGCAGCGCGCAGTTTGTCCTGCACAACGCCGGCAACGAGCTGACGGTGTTTGTCGACCCTTATCGCGGCACCGTCCTGGGTGAACAGGACGCCACCTACAACCTGCAAGCCATCGCCCGTGCGCTGCATGGTGAGTTGATGATCGGCACCACCGGCGACCGCCTGGTGGAACTCGCTGCCGGCTGGGGCGTGATGCTGGTGGTGTCCGGCCTGTACCTGTGGTGGCCGCGCGGCAAGTCGGCGGCCGGGATTCTGTGGCCACGCCTGGGCAGCCGCGGGCGCTTGTTCTGGCGTGACCTGCATGCCGTCACCGGGTTCTGGGGCGCCGCATTTTTGCTGCTGATGATCCTCAGCGGCATGACCTGGACCGGCTTCTGGGGCAAGCAATACGCTGACCTGTGGAACCACTTTCCAGCGGCGATGTGGAACGATGTGCCGCAGTCTGACCAGCAGGCCCGCAGCCTCAACACCGCAACCCAGCAGACGGTGCCATGGGCCATGGAGAACACGCCGATGCCGATGTCCGGCGAGCATGCCGAGCACATGCAACACGGCGGCATGAACCACGGCCCCGCAGCCCCGGCGATCAGCCTGCAACAGGTGGTGGACCTGGCCATGGCCCGCCAGGTCGAGCCGGGCTACAGCATCACCTTCCCCACCACCGCCACAGGCGTGTTCACCATTGCGGTGTTCGCCAACGACCCGCGCAATGACGCGACCCTGCATGTCGACCAATACACCGGCAAGGTCCTCGCCGATGTGCGCTGGGAGCACTACAACAGCGTGGCGCGGGTCACCGAGTCCGGGGTCATGCTGCATGAGGGCAAGATGTTCGGCGTGGTCAACCAGATCATCGTGCTGCTGGTGTGCCTGATGATTCTGTTGAGTGCGGTCAGCGGCGTGGTGATCTGGTGGAAGCGCCGGCCACAGGGCGGCCTGGGGGTTCCACCGTTGCGCCATGATTTGCCGAAGTGGAAAACCGCAATGGTGATCATGCTCGGCCTGGCGATCATTTTTCCGTTGGTTGGCGCCTCGTTGATTGTGGTGTGGGTAGTGGATCGGCTAGTGCTGGCGCGTTTTTTCAAGCAACGTGAATCGGCCTCATCTTCTGCATGAGGTAGGCGAGATGCCCTACATAGAGGCGTTATGTAGTCTTGCGCGGGCTTTCACCCTCAACGTAAGAAGTGTTATATTATAACACTTAGTGCAATCCCTGCTCGCCGCGCCCGGCGGCGAGCACCGCCTCGAAGAAGAATTGATCCTGCAATGAACAAGTACCTTGCGTCCGGCCTGTGCCTGCTTGCGCTGCACTCCAGCGCCCAGGCATTGACCTTGCCTGTCAGCCCCGTCACCGCGCCAGAAGTGGACAGCCCGGCTATCGACCTGAACACTGCGACTACTGCCGGTTCGCGTCTGAACCTTACGGCCCTGCAAACTCCGGGCAGTGTCGAAAGCCAGACCGGCGTACAGATCCGCGAGCGTGGTGATGTCAGCGTGCAGGACGCAATTTCCCGTGCCACCGGCATCAGCCGCACCGGCACACCGGGCGACGGCGGTACGTCCCTGCAAGCACGGGGCTTTACCGGCCAGGGTTCGGTGATGCAGTTGTATGACGGCAATCGCATGTACAACGGCATGGGCACGTCCACCTTCCCGGTAGACACCTGGTCCGTGGAGCGTGTGGATGTGCTGCGCGGCCCCGCATCGGTGCTGTACGGTGAAGGCGCCACCGGCGCGGTGGTCAATACGATCTCGAAAAAGCCCTTCACCGGCGATATCGAAAACCGTATCCGCCTGGGCTACGGCTCCTATGATCGCCAGCAACAAGCCCTGGACAGCGGCGGCTCGCTGACCGACACCTTGAGCTACCGCCTGAACCTCAACCGCCTGCGCAGCAATGGTTTTATCGACCATGGCGACTCGGCCAGCGACTTCGTCAGCGCAGCCCTGCGCTGGCAGCCTGCCGACAACCTGAGTTTCACCCTGGCTCACGATTACGGCGACCAGCGCCCACAGAACTACTTCGGCACGCCGCTGATCAACGGCCACTTGCACAAGGGCCTGCGCGACAAGAACTACAACGTCAGCAACGACACCCAGCATTACAACGACCAATGGACCCGCCTGACCAGCGAATGGCAGATCAGCGATTCGGTGAGTGCCAGCAACGAGCTGTACTACCTGAAGAACCAGCGCCGCTGGCAGAACGCCGAGAACTACAACTTCAGCGGCGGGCAACTGACTCGCAGCGGCTTCTACGGCATCAAGCACAACCAGGAACAGGTCGGCGACCGCCAGACCTTCACCTTCAAACACACGCTGCTGGGCCTCGACAGCCAGACCGTGACCGGCGTGGAATACAACCGTATCCGTTTCCGCCTGGCCAGTAACTCACCGTTTGACGATGTATTGCCCGCCGGCCAACCCATCGACGTAAACCACCCGGCATCAGCGCCGTTTGAAAGTGCCGATCCATTCCTGCCGCTGTTCGTCACCACCACCAAACAGTTCTCGGGCTTTGCCGAAAACCGCCTGCAACTGACCGACCAACTGTCGCTGATCACCGGCATCCGTCGCGACTATGTACACCTGGACCGCGACCAACTGAGAACCGGCGAGCAGAGCGACAAGACCCTCACCGGCAATAACTGGAAGGCCGGCCTGGTGTTTGCTGTAACCCCGGACACCTCGATCTACGGCCAGTATGCGACCAGCACCGATGGCATCAGCGGCCTGATTTCCCTGAGCCCCAGCCAGCAGCAATTCGACCTTGCCACCGCCAAACAGACCGAAATCGGCATCAAGCAGGCCTTCTGGGACCAGCGTGGCGAGTGGACCCTGGCGGCCTATCACATCGTCAAAAAGAAACTGCTGACCGATGTGCCCGGCAGCCCCGGACTCAAGCAGCAAGTCGGCCAACAGTCGTCCGACGGCCTCGAAGCCAGCCTGGACCTGCAACTGCCCAACGCCTGGGCCTTGCAAGCCAACGCGGCAATCGTGCGCGCCCAGTACGACGATTTCAGCCAGAACGTCGGCGGCGTTGCCATCTCCCGCGACGGCAATCGCCCGGTCGATGTACCGCGCCGTACCGCCAACGTGTGGCTGAGCAAGGCCGTGACCGAAGACATCCGCGCCGGTGCCGGTGTGCGTTATGTCGATGCGCGCTACGCCGACATGGCCAACCAGAACGAGCTGCCCAGCTACACCGTGGTCGATGCCAGCGTGTCGTGGAAAGCCCTGCGCAACACGACAGTGGGCCTGCAATTGAATAACCTGTTCGACCGCACCTACGCCGTGAGCCAGTACAATGACGGCCAACAGTGGATCCTGGGCGAGCCGCGCTCGTTCTTTGTGACCGCCGACTACACCTTCTGACTGGCGACAACACCCCCTGTGTGGAAGGGCTTTTGGACTGCCCCCGAAAAGTTGGACAGTTTCAGCTAGCAGCCTC
>NZ_AOHN01000015.1:0-43027 GCF_000510915.2 Pseudomonas sp. FH4
CGGAAAGGGGGCAGCTGCAAGCTTCAAGTTTCCAGCTGCAAGATTCCAAGCCCAACCCATACTCTCCCTTGCGCTTGCAGTCGGCTCATCCCGACAAATTTGCACAGTTATTTCTGAGCCAGAACACTAGAATAGGCACCTGATCATTTTAGACTTAGAGCCCTATATGTCCGACCCGGTTGATACCCCCCAGGTGTCCGACCTACCGCTGGAGGACCTGGTTGCCTGTCATGAGTGCGACTTGCTGATGCGTAAGCCAGAGCTTGCGCACGGTGAAAAGGCCCTGTGCCCACGCTGTGGTTATGAGATGTACGCCCACCGCTACAATGTCGTCGAGCGCAGCCTGGCCTTGGTGATCGCGGCGTTATTGCTGTACATCCCGGCGAACTTTCTACCCATCATGCAGCTCAATCTACTCGGGCAGACTGCTGAAGACACGGTCTGGAGTGGCGTAGTCGCCCTGTTCAATACAGGCATGCAAGGCGTCGCCGTGGTGGTGTTCCTGTGCAGCATGGGCATTCCGTTGCTCAAGCTGCTGTGCCAACTGGCGGTGTTGCTCAGTATTCGCTGGAACGTAGGTCGCAGCTATGGCCTATTGCTATATCGCATTTATCACCATATGCGCGATTGGGGGATGCTTGAGGTCTACCTGATGGGTGTGCTGGTCGCGATCGTGAAACTGGCCGGCATGGCATCCCTGAGCATAGGCCTGGGATTGGCCTGCTTTGTCAGTCTGTTAATGGTTCAGGTTCTGTTGGAGGTTGTCATGTCACCTCATCAGATCTGGCAAGCGTTGTCAGGGGAGGACGAACATGCGGGCGATTGATGCAGGCATTCTGATATGTGGCGAATGTCACGAACTCAACAGGCAGGACCCGGATACCGGCGAGCAAACCTGTACCCGTTGCGGCGCATTGGTCCACGCTCGTCGTCCGAACAGTTTGACTCGCACCTGGGCTTTACTGATTACCGCTGCGATTCTGTACATTCCGGCCAACCTGTTGCCTATCATGACGATCAACTCTATGGGGCAGGGTGCCCCGAGCACCATCATGGCCGGCGTGATCGATCTGGTGCATTACGGTATGTTCCCAATTGCCACTGTCGTGTTTGTCGCCAGTATTCTTGTGCCAACCTTCAAGCTGGTGGGCCTCGCGTTGTTACTGCTCTCGGTACAACGTCACCAGCCGCTTTCTGCCCGACAACGCATTATCATGTACCGCTTTATCGAATTTATCGGTCGCTGGTCCATGCTGGATATCTTCGTGATCGCCATTCTGGTAGCGGTCGTAAATTTTGGGCGACTTGCCAGTATCGAGGCCAATCTCGGTGCCGTGGCGTTCGCCAGTGTGGTGATTTTGACGATGCTTGCCGCAGTAACTTTCGATCCCCGACTGATTTGGGATAACACGGAGTCGGACGACGACCATGACTGATTTGCCAAAGGCTAAAACCCGCCCCGCTTCGAACTGGTCGGCCATTTGGGTACTGCCGTTGATCGCCCTGGTGATCGGCGGCTGGCTCGGATGGCGTGCCTACACCCAGACGGGCATCGAGATCCAGGTTCGCTTTGAAAGCGGTGAAGGCATCCAGGTCAACAAGACCGAAGTGGTCTACAAAGGCATGCCCGTGGGCAAGGTCACGACCCTGGCCCTGGATGACGAGGGCAGCAATCGCGGGGTGATCGCCACCATCGAGATGAACAAGGATGTCGAGCAGTACCTCAAGGCCAATACGCGCTTCTGGCTGGTCAAGCCAAGCGTCAGCCTGGCCGGGATCACGGGCCTGGAAACCCTGGTCTCGGGCAATTACATTGCTGCCAGCCCCGGCGACGGCGAGCCCACGCGCAAGTTCAAGGCGCTCTCCGAAGAGCCACCTTTATCCGACGCCAAGCCCGGCCTGCACCTGACCGTCAAGGCCGAGCGGCTCGGCTCGCTCGACCGTGGCAGCCCGGTGTTCTACAAACAGATCCAGGTCGGCCAGGTCAAAAGCTACCTGCTGTCCGCTGATCAGAACACCGTCGAGGTAAAGATCTATATCGAGCCGACCTACGCCAACCTGGTGCGCAAACATACGCGCTTCTGGAATGCCAGCGGCATCAGCATCGACGCCAACCTGTCCGGGGTCAAAGTGCGCAGCGAGTCCCTGGCGAGCATTGTCGCCGGTGGTATTGCCTTCGCCACGCCGGAGAATCGCAAGGACAGCCCGCCCACCGACCCGAGCCTGCCGTTCCGCCTATACGAAGACTTCGATGCCGCCGCAGCGGGCATCCGCGTCAAGGTCAAGCTCAGTGACTTCGAGGGCTTGCAGGCCGGCCGCACACCCGTGATGTACAAAGGTATCCAGGTCGGCAGTCTCAAGGCCCTCAAGGTCGACTCGGACCTGTCCAGCGCCAGCGCCGACCTGACCCTCGACCCATTGGCCGAGGATTACCTGGTAGAAGGCACCCAGTTCTGGGTGGTCAAGCCGTCCATTTCCCTGGCGGGCATCACTGGCCTGGAAGCGTTGGTAAAGGGTAACTACATTGCCATCCGCCCCGGCGACAAAGGCGCCAGCCCGCAACGCGAGTTTGTCGCCCGGCCCAAGGCGCCACCGCTGGACCTGCGCTCCCCAGGCTTGCACCTGGTCCTGCTCACCGAGAGCCTCGGCTCCCTGGAGGTCGGCAGCCCGATCCTCTACAAGCAGGTCAAGGTTGGTTCGGTACAGAGCTATCAGTTCTCGCGCAAGCGCAAGCAACTGGTGATCGGCGTACATATCGAGAAGGAATACGAAGGCCTGGTCAATGGCTCCACACGATTCTGGAACGCCAGTGGCGTGACCCTGACCGGCGGCATCACCGGTGGCATCCAGGTCAAAAGCGAGTCTCTGCAAAGCCTGATGGCCGGTGGTATCGCCTTTGAAACCCCAGAGCCGAATGTGCCGCTGAGAAATCGCATTCCGCGTTTCCGCTTGTTTGCCGATCACGAAGCCTCCAGCCAACGTGGCACCCTGATCACCATCAAGGTGGACCGCGCCGACGGCCTGCGCATCGATACGCCGATTCGTTTCAAAGGCCTGGACGTAGGCAAGATTGAAAGCGTCGACCTGAGCGCCGACATGCAGTCGGTGATGCTCAGCGCACGTATCACTGAGGTCCCTGAGCGGATCGCCCGTGCCGGCAGCCAGTTCTGGGTGGTCAAGCCCGAGTTGGGGCTGATGAAAACCGCCAACCTGGAAACCCTGGTCACTGGCCAGTACATCGAGGTTCTGCCCGCGGTGAAAAGCACCGGTCCGCAAAAGAACTTCGTGGCCCTGGCCCAACCACCAGAAACCAACGTGCAGGAAGCCGGCTTGAGCCTGGTACTCAGCGCCGCCCGTCGTGGTTCGTTGAAAGTCGGCGTGCCAGTCACCTACCGTGAAGTCACCGTGGGCAAGGTCACGGGTTACGAGTTGGGCAAGACCGCTGATCGCGTGCTGATCCATGTGCTGATCGAGCCCAAGTACGCACCGCTGGTTCGCGGTGGCAGCCGTTTCTGGAACAGCAGTGGCTTCGGTCTGGACTTCGGCCTGTTCAAAGGCGCGACGGTGCGCACCGAGTCTTTGGAAACCCTGATTCAGGGCGGAATCGCCTTTGCTACTCCGGACGGCGAGCGCATGGGCAACCCGGCGCTACCTGAGCAGACGTTCCCGCTGTTCGACAAGTTCGAAGACGAGTGGTTGATCTGGGCGCCGAAGATTCCCCTGGGTAAATAAATCCAGGCGCCACAAAAAAGGCCGCGATCCAAAAGATCGCGGCCTTTTTGCATTTCAGTACAGCCGATCAGACCTCATCCAACTCCGGCTCAGCCGCCTGCACATTCACCGTCGCCTTCACCACATCATGGCGACGGATGTACTTCCAGTCCGCCTCATCAATGTAGATCCCGTTCGGTCCGCTGCCGCCTTCCAGGTCGATCGCCACCTGGGCGGAAACCTGTGGCTTCACACTGGCCAGGATCGGCACGAAGCCCAGTTGCAGGCTGGTTTCCAGCAAGGCTGCCTGGTTCTTTTCGTCGATATCCGCCGCCTCATCGAGGTAGTACGGCAGGCGCACACGACCGGCCTGGTCGCGGTCCATCAAGTGCAGCAACAAGTACATGTTGGTCAGCGCCTTGATGGTCATGGTGGTGCCGTTGGATGCAGCACCGTCGATATCGGTATGAATCACCGGCTGGCCATTGACCTTGGTAATCTCGAACGCCAGTTCGAACAGATCCTTGAGCCCCAACTGGTTATGGTTGGCAGCCACCAGGCGCGCCAGGTACTCCTTGGCCTCTTCGTTCTTGTTGTCCTGCTCGGCGCTTTGGCTGAGGTCGAACACCGACAGAGTCTCGCCTTCCTCATACTGACCGGCACTGTGGATGATCTGGTCGATATGCTTGAGCGCTTCCTTGTTCGGCGCCAGTACGATACGGAAACTCTGCAGGTTGGACACCTGGCGTTTGTTGATCTCGCGGTTGAACAGTGCCAACTGGTGCTCAAGGCTGTCGTAGTCACTGCGAATGTTGCGCAACGTCCGCGCGATATCCGTCACTGCCGCACGGCGCGCCTTGCCCAGGGTCAGGGCCTCATCGGTACGGTGCGCGTAGGCGTTGATCAACAGGTGCAGGCGACGCTCCATATCGTCTTCGCTGTCGAACTTGGCCACGCCCTTGAGGCGCACCTGAGCGTACAGCGCCTCAATCTGCCCGTCAGCGCGCAGCAAGCCTTGCCAGCTGTCCTGATAATCGTTGAGCAGCGGCAGCAGGTTATCCATGGAATCGTCGACCGGATCCATGAACGGCGTGCCGAACGGCAAGTCGGCCGGCAGCAACTGGCGACGGCGCAGCGCGTCATCCAAAGTGCGTTGCTTGGCTTCCATGTCGCCGATCTGCCGGCCGACCAGTTGCAGCTTGGCCGACAGTTGCTGGACACGCTCGGTAAAGGCATCGCTGGAGCGTTTCAACTCGTCCTGCGCAGCTTCCATCTGCGCCAGGTTTTCCAGCTTCTCGCCTTCCTCGGCGCTCAGGGTCTGGCTGCGGCGGAAGTCTTCCAGGGCTTTCTGCGCATCCAGTACCTGCTGGTACAGCGCTTCAGTCTGAGTCTTGCTCGCCGCCCGGTCAGAGGCCACGGCTTGCTGGGTCTTGAGTTGCTTGAGTTCTTTTTCCAGGCGCTCTTTCTGGTCGCGCAATGCCGCACGATCGGCCAGGGCCTGCAATGCCGGTGGCTCGATGTGCGAGATGTCGATGGACAGCCCCGGCACTTCAAAGCGCTCGCCGGTGAAGCCATCAAGGATCAGTTCCAGGGATTTGACCCACTGGCCGTCTTCATCCAGGGTGATGCCATGTTCGCCCAGTGGCAGGCTGAACAGCGAACTGTTGAACAGGCGCATCAGACGCTCGACGTCCTGCTGTGAGAATTCTTCCCGAAGTTTGGCGTAGCTGTTGTTGTCGGCGTGATCGAGTTGCTGCTTGACCGACTTCAGGCGTTTTTCCAGGTCGCGCAGGCGCTCATCCAGATCTTCGGCGCTGAACTGTCGCGACTGCGCCAGGGCGCCGGCCAGTTCGTCGTGCGCATCCTTGGCCGCCAGCAGTTGCTGCTCCAGGACCTTGACGTCATCGACCAGCGCAAAGCGATGCTTGAGCACCGACAGCTCGCCCAGCCAGCGTTGAATACCGCTGATTTCCCGCTCCAGGCGCATCAGTTCCTGGGTGCCACCGCGCTGATCGTTCTGCAGTGCATCCTGCTCGTTGCGGTAATGTTCAGCCTGGATCGTCAGCTCTTCCTTGCGTGCACTGGCGTAGTCCGACCAGGTGCCCAGCAGCGAATCGAGCAATGGCGACAAACGGTGCAGTTTGCCGCGCAGGACTTCGCGCTGCTTCACCCCGTTGGAAAGCGCTTCCACCAGAGGGCCCGCAGCGACCAGGGAGTTGTAGTCCTGCTCCATGCGCCGCACATCGCGGAAGGCTTCTTCGCACGCGGCGATGTAATCCACACTGCCCGAGCGCAGGCTGTGCTCGAACGCATCAAGGAACAGTTGCTTGAGCTTGGCCGCAGTGATTTCGCGCATGTGCAGCAGGTTGATAAACAGCGCGCGGAAGGTCTTCAGGCTCTGCTCGCTGGTGGAGCGCAGCGGAATCAGGGTCAGGTCCAGCGGGATCGAGGTATGCCCGCCGACCAGCAAGCGGCGCAGTTCATCGGGCTTGAGTTCATAGGCTTTCAGGCCTTCGCGCTCAAGGTTGGTGAACAGTTCTTTCTGGCGCAGGCAGGTATCGTTCTTCTGATAGTGGGCCAGATCCAGTTTGCCGGCGTAGGCAAAGAACTGGTGACCGAAACCACCGCCCGGGCCGCGACCGACCACACCGATTACATGGGGGCCATGGGGCAGGGATACTTCGACGAGGATATAGCTGGTGTCGGTGGCAAAGTAGAAGCGTCGCGACTGTTCCAGGGTGTACTTGCCGAAGCTCATGTCCGACATGCGCGCCAGGATCGGGAACTGCAAGGCGTTGATCGATGCCGATTTACCGAGGTTGTTCGCGCCATACACCGACAACGGCTCTTCCAGCGGGAACAGGCCCAGGCTGTAGCCGGCGGTGTTCAATAAGGCGAAGCGGCGAATGCCGTAGCGTTCCTTGCTCATGCATCGGTCTCCTGTTCTTCGGCAATGGCGCGGGCCAGGGCGTCTTCTTCGCTGTCATCGGCAAAGTCACTGAGGTCCAGCGGGTCATCGGTCTGCAGCAGTTTTTCATCGCTGTCTTCGTCGATGATCACCGGCGCCGGCAACGGCAGCACGCTGTGCACGCTGGCCGCCAGGTCGCGGTCGGCCTGGACCGACAGGCACACGTCGAGGAAACGGTGCATCGGCGGCAGGAAGCGGTAGACGCCGTTATCTTCACTGGCAAAGCCGAGCTGGGTCATGCGGCGCATGATTTTTTCTTCCAACTCTTCCTGGGTCTGCACTTCGGCCTGGATAAACAGGTCGCGGTATTTCTCCAGCAAGGAGGGCAACTCATCGCGGCCCAGGCTGCCACCATCCAGCACGGCAATCGGGTCGCGGCCCTGGTCGGCCAGGTGTTCGACGATGATGAAGGTGAACAGTGCCAGGCGCTGTGCGGTCTTGTTGACCTGCGCGGCAGCGACGGCGGTGTCCGGCACGAAGTAGTAGAAACCACGGGTATCGCACACCAGCTCAAAGCCCAGGGCCTTGAACAGCGTGCGGTACTGGTCCTGGAAGTTCGACAGTTGTGCGTACAGCTCCGGGTCGCGGCGGCTGACGTGGTAACCCTTGAACAACTCGCGAAAGATCGGCGCCAGTTGGGACAGTTCGGATAGATCAAGATGCATGAGGGGTGCTCGCAGAGTGCTCGGCCGCGTCAGTGGCCGGGAGCAGGGCGAATGAGCGCAGGCTGACCTGGTGCTCGTGAGTATGGTAATCCTGGCGTTCCAGGCGCTCGCGCTTGAAACGCTTCTCCCGCGACAGGCGCGAGAACCAGTACAGCAACTCGTCGGTGGCACCGTCCGGTTCCTGCTCCAGCAGCCAGGTCATCAGGTCCGGCATCGGCAGGGCGTCTTCGCAACGCTCCAGCATCTCCTTGACCGTACGCGGCGCACGCTGGGCTTCGCCCTTGTGGGATTTGTGGGCCTTGGGGAAACGCGCAGGTTTTGGTTCGAAGTTTGCCAGGGCATACACATAAGCCTCCACCTGGCTGGCACTGCCCAGGAAGGTACTTTGCGGCCGGGTAAACATCGGCATCGCCGCTTGCGGCACGGCGTCCAGGCCCTTGCGCCGGATCGCCGACAGGGCCAAGGCGGCGCCACGGGTCACGGCGTTGTGCCGGCGTGCTTCTTCACGCAGCGGCAGCAGCAGTTCCCGGGCATGACGCAAGGTCAACTGGGCGCTGGTCTGCATTTCGAGGATGCGCGCGTGGGTGCGCAGCAACATGTCGTCATCCACCAGGTGGCCCAGGCGCTGCTGCTCGGTGAGCATGCGCAGCAGCACGTTTTCCACCTTGCGCACGCCTTGCTCGAAGGCGCCGTCGGCGTTCACCAGTTGAATCATCGGCTCGACGTACTCGTCCCAGGTCGCCAGGACCTCGGCATAGCGCTGGCGCAACGGGATCTGCCGGTCGCTGGTCTTGGCGCGGTCGGCTACGGCCGCGAGGGCCTGTTCGTCGTTGGCGAGTTTTTTCAGCACGTCACGCACGCGCATGTCCAACAGCCGCAGTTGACGGGCCAGGTCATGGCCGTCGCGGATGTCGAAGGCGTCCTGGATATAGCCGGCCAAGCGCTCAAGATGGCGCAGGTAGGCTTCGATTTCCAGGCACAGGCCTAGCCGGTGCTCCTTGCGAAGATAGGCCAGGAAGTCATGGATCTGCGCATTGAGCTCGAAACGGTTCGGGCTCTTGGCGACAGGTACCAGGATATCCAGGCGAATCCACACGTCCAGCAGGCTGGTGATGTCCTGTGGCGTGCTGTCCAGTTGTTGGGCCGCCAGTTGCGCGCGCAACTCGCCAAGGCTCAGGGTGCCTTGGTCAAAGTGTTCGCACAGTGGCTCAAGCAGGGCCCAGTGTTCGGCGAGGGCGCGCAAGACGCGCTTGGGTTCGATCATCGGAATGGCCGGCTGGTTGGCGATTAAAAGCAGCGATTGTACTGCATCAGGCGCGGGATTTATCCACAGCCGGTCAGGGCGCGTTCGCGATGGACACTCAGGAATGCAGAGAAAAGCATCAACGGTGGGCGATCGTTGCCGAAGGGCGGTAGAATCTGCGCTCTTTAGTTATCCACAAGTGGCCGAGCCTTGCTTATCGAGTCCCGACGTCGCGCTTACTTGACCGCCATGCAGGTGGTCAACTGGCTGCCGCGCACCGAATTGCCCTTTGCCGCACCGTCGCGGCCCGAACTGCTGCAAGCGCTGGAACCGTTCGAGCCGTTCGACGCTTCGGGCGAGGAAGCGGCGGCGCCGGTTGCGGTCGTCAAGCCCACGACTGAAGCGCCCGTGCGCCCATCGGAGCGGGTCAAGATCGAAGTGCCGCGCCCGTCAGCGGCGCCCAAGGTCGCGGCAGTGGCCGACGATGCCCCGGCGCCGGTCGCCAAGGCTGCGGTCGTACCGCCGCCACGCTTTGCCCTGCAACTGTTGCGGGCCGGGCGCTGTTTGTTGTTGGTGGAGTTGCCGACCGGCGAACGTTTCCAGGCCCGCGACCCTGCCTATCTGCTGCTCAAGGACATGCTGCGCGCCGCCGGCCTGCCCGACAGCCCGCAGATCGTCGGCGAGCCGGTGCGCTGGCCGTTGCTGGTGCGCGGCAATATGGACCAGGGCCCGGACGCCGCGCGTGACTTCGTGCAAGGTTTTGTCTCGGCGCGCCTAGAAGATGAACCTTGTGTCTGCCTGTGGCTGATCGGCCTGCCCGCCGTGCGGTTTGCCGGTGAGGCGAATGCCGAGGCCTGGTACCGCGAGCTGCAGATCGACGGCCTGGGCTCGGTCTGGGCCTTGCCGGGCCTGGAATTATTAATGGAAGAGCCACAGCGTAAGGCTGATGTCTGGCAAGCCATGCGCCGGCTGATGGCGCGCTGGAAAACAACCGATGAGTGAGGCTTTATCCTTCCGCCCGATGATCGAGGCTGACCTCGATGCCGTGCTGAAAATCGAATACGCGGCGTTCAGCCACCCCTGGACCCGTGGCATCTTTCTCGACGGGCTGGGCAAGTACCAGATCTGGCTGATGTTCGAAGGCGAGCAGCAGGTAGGCCACGGCGTAGTGCAGATTATCCTCGATGAAGCGCATTTGCTGAACATCACCGTCAAACCGGAAAACCAGGGCCGTGGCCTGGGCCTGGCATTGCTGGAGCACCTGATGTCCAGGGCGTATGCCGCCAGCGCGCGGGAATGCTTCCTGGAAGTGCGCGACAGCAATACCGGCGCATTCCGCCTGTATGAACGCTACGGCTTCAACGAAATCGGCCGCCGTCGCGATTACTACCCGGTTGCGGGTGGGCGCGAAGACGCAGTGGTCATGGCCTGTACCCTGGTCGACTGAAACAGCATCCCCTGTAGACAGGGCTTGTGTGGGAGCGGGCTGTTTTTATCATCACCTTCAGCCTTTTTGGCGTCGTAATTGCTCATGCTGTCGGGGTTATAGTGTGCCTATCTACCCCCGAGCGTGACCTCGACGGGTGGTCGTCTGTCATACCTGCGCATGATTCCTGAGGCTGACCTGATGAACGAACTACAAGACCTGCTTGATAACAACGAACGCTGGGCGGATGCGATCAAACAGGAAGATCCCGAATTCTTCGCCAAGCTCGCCCGCCAGCAGACCCCGGAATACCTGTGGATCGGCTGTTCGGACGCACGGGTGCCGGCCAACGAGATCGTCGGCATGTTGCCAGGCGACCTGTTTGTACACCGCAACGTGGCCAATGTGGTGCTGCACACCGACCTCAACTGCCTGTCGGTGATCCAGTACGCCGTGGATGTGCTCAAGGTCAAACATATCCTGGTCACCGGCCACTACGGCTGCGGCGGCGTGCGTGCCTCGATGCAGGACCGCCAGTTCGGCCTGATCGACGGTTGGCTGCGTTCGATCCGCGACCTGTACTACGAGAACCGCGAAGTGCTGGCCCAGTTGCCCACCGAAGAGGAACGCGTCGATCGCCTGTGTGAACTCAATGTCATCCAGCAAGTGGCCAATGTCGGTCACACCAGCATTGTGCAGAACGCCTGGCACCGTGGGCAGAGCCTGTCGATCCACGGTTGCATCTACGGGATCAAGGACGGTCGCTGGAAAAGCCTCAACGCCACCATCACCGGGTTTGAGCAACTGCCGCCGCAATACCGCCTGCGCCCGATAGAGGCCATTTAATAGCGCTTGCGCTGGCGCCACTGTTCCATGAACAACTGGCCCTCGGCGTTCAAGGGCTCTTTCATGCCGGTGATCCAGCCCCGGCAGTTCCCGGCGCCGCAGCGGCATGGGAACTGCTGGTGCAGCACGTCTTCGGTGGTGGCGTAATCCATCGTCAGCAGGGTGCCGGGGCGGATGGCCTGGATCGACCATAGCTCCAGCTCGCTGATGTCGAGAAACACATTCGGGTCGCACGAATGCAGGAGCAGGCCGCTGAACCACGGGTCGTACAAGTGGATGCGCGAAGACACTTGCAGCGTATGCAAGCGCCGTTCACCTAGGGCGTGCCCGGAAATCCTGGCGATGCGCACGCGGCTGTCGAAGGCGACCTTGGCCTTGATCCCGGTTGCGCGACCGTTCCTGGTGCGTACCACCTCGAAGTGTCGGGGCGAGGGGTAGCCGTTTTTGGCCAGCAGGGTTGCGAACGGATAAAGACAGTCACTCGCAGCAACTGGCACCTCGTCCATGGCCTGGGTTTTCATAGGACTCCTTGTCGGGCTGCATCGACCTCCTGGTGGTGATATGACTGCCAGTCGTACAGCAAATGGGCACGACCCAAGGTTTACGCAAGTGGACGCCGATATCTACTGTCAAATCTGACAGTGAATATCGGCGTTTTTTGTGTAGAGCCAATGGCGCGGTTAAAGGGCGGGCGCTGCGACAGAGGCTTCTGGCATGGGGCTTTTCAGGCGCTTGAGCTGAGTCCTGACCGACGGAGTCGTGCATTTTTCCTTGGCCTGATCAGGGGATAACTCGCGAACCGAGGTGTAGAACAGTTCGCAGGTCTGCTCGTTGCGCGTGACCTGCCAGGTCTTCATGCAGCCCTTGAGCAACACATTGGGGTCGCTGGCGGGTTTCTGGCCCATCCCGGCCTGCCAGCAGGCTGCGCTCAAGTCCTGGGCCATGACTTTCAAGCCGGCCTCGTCGGCTTTCTGTTCGTCACCGTCGTAGCTGTCCGGGTTGGCGGCGTACCAGATGTAACTGGGGTGATTGGCCCCCAGTACCGCGACTTTGCTGTCTGGCACCGGGTTGATCTGCGCCAGGCCCAGGACCCCGACAGTTGTCCCGTATTGTTGCTTGACCCAACTGCGCACCGGCGCGCCAAAGGCCAGCATCGGCAGTGAACCGCTGGGGTGCAGGCTCAGTTCCCTGACGATACGTGTCTGGTACTCGGTGAAATAGCCATAGACACCTTCCAGGTCCTTGCCGGCCGATGAGGGCGCGGCAATCGGCGCAATATCGATGATGGTCTGGTATTCCGGGGTCTGGGTCGCGGGTATACCGTTGGCGGTCAGTAACGTCGCCCAACGGTCGGTGGTGGCTGATTCCAGGTAGTCCTGGTAATGGGTCAGGGAATAATCCGGCGGGAAATGCATCAACTCGATGCTCTTGCGGTTTTCCAGGGCCATGCCCAGTGGCAGGAACAGGTACCAGCTAAATTGCCATTTGCCATCACGGTTCAGCCGGCTGGCGCCCTGGTAGGCCAGGTCAGCGGTGTTCAACAGCGAGGTCAAGGACTGGCCATAGCCATCGGGTACGCCGGTAAAGTGGGCCAGCACCTTATCCTCGTTGGCCTTCACACTGACGCGGGCCCGGCTGTAGCCGTCGCGCTGCAAACTCTGGTTGAGGTAATGCTCAACCGTCTGTTCCAGGGTCCATGGGCGAAAGCAGATCACACTGCAATTGTTGGGGTAGGCGAACAATTGCGTGACTCGTTGCGCGGTGCCCAGATCGAGTTCGACATCGGCTTGTAAGACCGTGCTCACAGTAAGTGCGACAAAGGTGAAGGACAGCCTGGTCGATTTAAACATGTGTGTTTCCTTGTCAGCTAAAGCCCGTCTGCGCGGGATGAATGCCTACCCTCACACAGTAGCGGCTGACCGGGAAAATGCGTCGGGAAATGCGGTTTTTTGCAGGGAGCGGTGAAATGCTGCGTATTGCTCAGGTTGCCATGAGCTTGCAATGAGAGCACCCGGGTAATGGGATGTTGGTGCTTTATGAATAGACGTGTTCAATACAGGCTGCGAAGCCAAACACTTTGACGACTTTGAAGATTGTTGAAGTTCTCGCAGCCTATATAATCGTCGAGTCAAAAATTTATGGCTTTAGTTTTTTCAGCAATGAGCTAGGTTGGGGATTTTGTAAACTTTACAACCGGTTTGAAAATGCTCGGGTTGGGATTGGACTCTGAATATATTACGCGTCCTTTCGGTTTGCCGAAAGCTGGTATGAATTGTATGAATTTTCTCAATTTCGGTTGTTTCTGTTTGTGAGTATCTTGAGTGTTGCTGGCCTCTGTCATGCTTTGAGGTGTTAGTGTATTAGTTGAAGGTGTGATCTTCATATGAATACCTCTAGTTGTAGTTCTAAAGCTTATATGGTCGTCTCTTAGTTTGATTTTGTGTTTTTGAGAATTCTAAAAGACACTGTTAGGTGGTTTTCAGAAGTTTTTGGTTCCCTGTTTGAAATATCTAGCGGGTTTATCGGTAAACTTAAGTAGAGGCAGTTAGTGCCCCCGTCGCAATGACGGGGGCGCCTCTCAAGGGTTAAGGCATCACCGGCGGCATGTACTTCAACGTCGTCCCCAGCGCCCACAGCAAAAACAGCACCAGCGGCGTATGCACCAGTAACTGCACAAACGAAAACCCGATCAAGTCCCGCGCCTTCAAGCCCAGTACCCCCAGCAACGGCAGCATATAGAACGGGTTGATCAGGTTCGGCAGGGCCTCGGCGGCGTTGTAGATCTGCACGGCCCAGCCCAGGTGATATTGCAGGTCATTGGCCACTTGCATCACATACGGTGCTTCGATGATCCACTTGCCACCGCCCGACGGGATGAAGAACCCCAGTACCGCCGAGTACACGCCCATCAGTAGCGCATAGGTGTCGTGGGAGGCGATGGAGGTGAAAAAGGTCGAGATATGGTGGGCCAGGGTCTGGCCGTCACCGCCCTTGACCACGGTCATCAGCGCCGCGATGGAGCCGTACAGCGGGAACTGGATCAATACCCCGGTGGTGGTCGGCACCGCGCGGGTGACCGCGTCGAGGAAGCTGCGCGGGCGCCAGTGCAGCAAGGCGCCGACCATGATGAACAGGAAGTTATAGGTGTTGAGCCCCGAAATCGCGCTGATCGCAGGTTTGGTCGAGAACTCGTGGAACAGCCAGCCGGCGGCCAGCAGCGCCAGCAGGATGGTCAGCAATGGGCTGTGTTCCAGCCATTCCCCCGGGCGGCTTGGCGGTTGTGGCTTGGGCAGGTTGAATGCCGGGTCCACGCCGCAAGCCTTGGCGTCACGCGCCGAATTGGGGCCCGGTGCGGTGACGTAGGCAATGATCAGCGAGACCACGATCAGCGCCAGCAGCAGCACGCCCGATTGCCACAGAAAGATGGTGTCAGTGAAGGGGATGGTCCCGGTGATTGCCAGGATCGACGGCGGCAAGCTGGCCGGGTTGGCCTGCAATTGCGCAGCCGATGACGACAGCCCCAGCGCCCAGACGGCACCCAGGCCCAGGTAGGCCGCCGCGCCAGCGGCGCGATAGTCCATGCGCAAATCCGTGCGCCGGGCCAGGGCCCGCACCAGCAACCCGCCGAACACCAGGGACAGGCCCCAGTTGAGCAGCGAGGCAACCATCGAGATCAGTGCCACCCACGCCACGGCCGAGCGGCCGTTTTTCGGGATGCGCGCCAGGCGGTCGATCAACTTCACGGCCGGCGGCGAGCTGGCGACCACATAGCCACCAATTACCACAAAGGCCATTTGCATGGTGAATGGGATCAGGCTCCAGAAACCATCGCCAAAGGCCTTGGCGGCGTCGGTCGGTGCCGCGCCCATGCCCAATGCCGCCACGGCGACAATGATCACGGCGAGGGCGGCAAACACCCAGGAGTCAGGAAACCAGCGTTCGGCAAAGTTCGAGCAACGCAGGGCAAAGCGGGCATAGCGGCTTTCTTCGATAGGATCGGCCACGTTATTTACCTCTTGTATTTATTATGGGGCGGATTGCAGGCATCTTGGCCCAAGGCCATTTATTTGGGAATGTTGTTATTTTCATGGATCAATGAGTAAAACGAATATATCCGCGGCGATTGCCAGGATCCGGCCCAGCTCATAACCTGCACGCCTTTTCGTTTGTCTGCCGAGCTTCTCCATGACTGCCAGCACTTATCCACAGGCGCAGCGTTTTTCCCGCTCCGACTACAAAACCCTGGGCCTGGCCGCCTTGGGCGGTGCCCTGGAAATCTACGACTTCATCATCTTCGTCTTTTTTGCCCTGACCCTGAGCCAGTTGTTCTTCCCCCCGCAAATGCCCGAATGGCTGCGCCTGCTGCAGAGTTTCGGGATTTTCGTCACCGGCTACCTGGCGCGACCACTGGGCGGCATCCTGATGGCGCACTTTGCCGATCACTTGGGGCGCAAGCGGGTGTTCAGCCTGAGCATCCTGATGATGGCGTTGCCGTGCCTGCTGATTGGGATCATGCCGACCTACGCGCAAATCGGCTATTTCGCGCCACTGATCCTACTGGCGCTGCGGGTGTTGCAGGGCGCGGCGGTGGGCGGTGAAGTGCCCAGCGCCTGGGTCTTCGTCGCCGAGCACGCCCCTGCCAACCATCGCGGTTATGCCTTGGGGTTCCTGCAAGCCGGGCTGACCTTCGGTTACCTGCTGGGGGCATTGACGGCGACCTTGCTGGCGCAGATCTTCACCGCTGAACAAATCCTCGACTACGCCTGGCGCTTTCCGTTTCTGTTGGGCGGTGTGTTTGGCGTGATTGGTGTCTGGCTGCGCCGTTGGCTCAGCGAAACCCCAGTATTCCTGGCCATGCAGGCGCGCCGCCAGGCCGACGCCGAACTGCCGCTGCGCACGGTATTGCGCGACCACCGGCAAGCGCTGTTGCCGGCCATGCTCCTGACCTGCGTGCTGACCTCGGCGGTGGTGGTGCTGGTCGTGATCACCCCGACCATGATGCAGAAAACCTTCGGCATGAGCCCCAGCCACACCTTCGCCCTGAGCGCATTGGGCATCGTCTTCCTGAATATCGGTTGCGTTCTCGCCGGCCTGTTGGTGGATCGCATTGGCGCCTGGCGCGCGGTGCTGGTCTACAGCCTGCTGTTGCCGGTCGGTATCGCCGTGCTCTACGCCAGCCTGATCGCCGGCGGCGTGTGGCTGGGTGCGGCATATGCCGTTGCCGGGTTGAGTTGCGGGGTGGTGGGCGCAGTGCCATCGGTGATGGTCAGCCTGTTTCCGGCGCAGATCCGTGTGTCGGGGATTTCCTTTACCTACAACATTGCCTACGCGCTGTGGGCGAGCACGACACCGCTGATGCTGATTGCATTAATGCCCACCAGCCCGTGGATTTGCGTCGGGTATTGCGTGGTGATGGGCGCGGTCGGCGTGGCCAGCGCGTTGCGGTTTGGCCGGCGTGGCGCGCTGGCGTGATTGGATACACGCAGCTCCCACCTTTGATCCTTGTTGTACTGGGCAAGGTGTTTGACAGCCCCCCTATGTCTTGCTTGGCTAACACCCTGATGGCCGCAGCATGACAATAATGAAATCCATACCGAAGGTTTCCATTTATCGCTCTATGATCAGCGCACATCCCCCCCTTGAGGACATTCCATGAGCGCAGGACATAACCACGGCACCGTACGCGCAGGCCACGAACGCAAGTTATGGCTGGCCCTGGGGCTGACCGGCAGCTTCATGATTGCCGAAGTGATCGGCGCCTTTGTCACCGGCAGCCTGGCGCTGTTGTCCGACGCCGCGCACATGATGACCGACACCCTGGCCCTGGCCATCTCCCTGGTGGCGATCCAGGTCGCCAAGCGCGCCGCTGACCGCAAACGCACTTTTGGTTATGCCCGTTTCGAGATCCTGGCGGCGGCGTTCAATGCGCTGTTGTTGTTCGTGGTGGCGTTCTACATCCTCTATGAGGCTTACCAGCGCTTGCAGGCACCGGCCGAAATCCAGTCCACCGGCATGCTGGTGATTGCCGTGCTGGGGCTGATCGTCAACCTGATTTCCATGCGCCTGCTCAGCGCCGCCAGCGATGAAAGCCTGAACGTCAAGGGTGCCTACCTGGAAGTCTGGAGCGATATGCTCGGTTCCATCGGGGTGATCCTGGCGGCGGTGGTGATCATGTTCACCGGCTGGGCCTGGGTCGACTCGGTGGTAGCCGCAGCGATTGGTTTCTGGGTCCTGCCAAGAACCTGGACGCTGCTCAAGGAAAGCATGAACGTGCTGCTGCAAGGTGTGCCGGACGGTATTGATATCGACGCAGTGGAGCAGGCCATCTGCGCTGTGCCTGGGGTCAAGGAGGTGCACGACCTGCATGTCTGGGCCCTGACCAGCGGTAAAAACGTGCTGAGCACCCATCTGGTAGCGGACCCGGCACTGGGCAGCGAACAACAGATCCTGGCCCAGGTGACAGAGTTGCTGCATGAACAATTCGATATTTCCCACGTCACCCTCCAGATCGAAGGCGAGGGTTTTCATCAGGAACCGATCGCGCACTGACCGCTATTCGCGGTCTTCCAACACATAACCAACCCCGCGCAAGGTGTGGATCAACTTGCGCTCGAACGGGTCATCGATCTTCGCGCGCAGGCGGCGGATCGAGACCTCGACCACGTTGGTGTCGCAATCGAAGTTCATGTCCCACACAAACGAGATGATTTGCGTGCGCGACAGCACCACGCCGCTCTGGCGCATCAGCAAGTGCAGCAACGCAAACTCCTTGGTAGTCAGGTCAATGCGCTGGTTGCCGCGAAAGGCCCGGTGGCGGCCCTGGTCCAGTTCCAGGTCGCCCACCCGCAGTACGTCCGGCACGGCGGCCTCGACACTGCGGCGCATCAGGGTGCGGACCCTGGCCAGCAGTTCGGGAAACTCGAAAGGCTTGACCAGGTAGTCATCGGCGCCCAGTTCCAGGCCCTTGATCTTGTCGGCCAGGCGCCCTTGGGCAGTCAACATCATGATGCGGGTGTTGCTGGTCTGGCGGATCCGCTGCAGCACATCCCAACCGTCCATCAGTGGCAGGTTCACATCCAGAATCACCAGTTCATAGGTGTGTTGCCTGGACAGGTGCAAGCCGTCGGCACCGCTGGCCGCGCAGTCCACCACATAGCCACTTTCGCTCAGTCCCTGATGCAAGTAATCGGCAGTTTTCAGTTCATCTTCGATAACCAGGATTCGCATGTCGAGCGTGCCTCGGGGCAGGGAAAGTATCAGCGTGTTGCCGCGAAGGTTAAAGCAAAAGCCCGTGCCAGAGCCTTTTCTAACGGATTTGTAATGTTCTGGCCACCCCTCTGATAAGTGGCGAAAGTTACATTGCCCGTGCTTGGATTTATCCGCCAACTCATGGGTGTGGAACGCTTGCTATGCCAACGTTTTTAAGAACAATTGTGTGCTCCTTCATGGGGGTATTGGCGATGGTCCAAGTGGCCAGCGCCAATACCCTGACCCTCGAATCGGCCCTGCAAAGTGCCTTTGCCGACAACCCGGACCTGGCCGCCGCGCAATGGGAAATCGACATCGCCCAGGGCGGTCGGCAGCAGGCCGGGCTGATCCCCAACCCGGTGGCCTCCTGGGACGCCGAAGATACCCGCCGCAGCACCCGCACCACCACCCTCAAGCTGACCCAGACCCTGGAGCTGGGTGGCAAGCGTGGGGCGCGGATTGATGTGGCTTCGCGGGCACAAGATGCGGCCGCCCAGGAGCTGGAGCAGCGCCGCAACCTGTTGCGGGCCGAGGTCATCGATGGCTTTTATGGCGCCCTGCGGGCCCAGGAACGCCTGGAGCTGGCCCAGCGTTCAGTCGCGCTGGCCGAGCGCGGGCTGGTGGTTGCCAATGGCCGAGTCACGGCGGGCAAGTCGTCGCCGGTCGAAGCCACCCGCGCGCAGGTACAGCTCTCGGAAATCCGCCTGGAACGCAGCCGTGCCGAGATCGGCGTGACCGATGCCTATCGCCGACTGGCGGCGATCACCGGCAACGCCAATACCGATTTCCAGCGCGTCGAGGCTGGCGCTTCAGCCATTCCGGCATTGCCGTCCAGCACACAGCTGCTGGCGCGCCTGGAAAACACCGCCGAACTGCGTCTGGCTGAACTGCAAATCCAGCAGCGTGAAGCCGGCCTGGGCCTGGAAAAGGCCCAGCGGATTCCCGACCTCGACGTGTCCATCGGCAGCCAGTACGACGCCAGCGTCCGCGAGCGCGTCAACCTGGTAGGTGTGTCGATGCCGATCCCGCTGTTCAACCGCAACCAGGGCAATGTACTGGCCGCCAGCCGCCGTGCCGACCAGGCGCGCGACCTGCGCAACGCCACCGAACTGCGCCTGCGCACCGAAACCCGCCAGGCCCTGGACCTGTGGTCGACCGCCAACAGTGAAGTGCGGGCCTTCAACCAAGTGATCCTGCCCGCCGCCCAAAGTGCGGTGGACAGCGCCACCCGTGGCTTTGAGATGGGCAAGTTCAACTTCCTCGATGTGCTCGACGCCCAGCGCACCTTGATCGCAGCCCGCACCCAATACCTCGCCGCACTCGCCCAGGCCACTGACGCCTGGGTGCGCATCGAACGGATTTACGGCGACCTCGCCCGCATTTGATCTTTCAGGAGTTCCCCATGAACAAACAACAAGGCCTGGCTCTGGCCGTCGCAGTGGCCATTGCCCTTGGGGCGATGGTGTTTTGGCCGGCTACCAGCGTTGCACCTTCGGCACCGGCACCGGCACCGGCAGCGAGCGTCGAAGCGCCGGCGGAGGAAGAGGAAGAGGGCGCGCTGGTGCTCAATGAGCAGCAGATCCAGGCCGCCGGTATTCAACTGGCCAAGGCTCAGCCCCGGCAAATCAGCACGTTGCTGTCGTTGCCGGGCGAGGTGCGATTCGATGAGGACCGCACCTCCCACATCGTGCCGCGTGCGGCGGGCGTGGTGGAATCGGTCAAGGTCAACCTCGGGCAGAAGGTGAAGCAGGGTGAGCTGTTGGCGGTGATCGCCAGCCAGCAGATTTCTGATCAGCGCAGTGAGTTGGCGGCCAGCGAGCGCCGGGTCGAACTGGCCCGAACCACCTTCCAGCGCGAGCGCCAGTTATGGCAGGACAAGATCTCTGCCGAGCAGGATTACCTGCTGGCGCGCCAGACCCTGCAAGAAGCCGAGATCGCCCTGAACAACGCGCGGCAAAAGATGAACGCCCTGAGTGGCAGCGCGGTCCTGGCCGGCGGCAATCGCTATGAATTGCGTGCGCCGTTTGCGGGCGTGGTCGTGGAAAAACACCTGGGCGTCGGCGAGGTGGTGAGTGAGACCAGCGCCGCCTTTACCTTGTCGGACCTGTCCCAGGTGTGGGTCACGTTTGGTGTGTTCCCCAAGGATCTGAACAAGGTCCAGGTCGGCAAACCGGTGAAGGTCAGCTCCACGGAAATGGGCACCGACGTGATGGGCACCGTGGCCTATGTCGGCAACTTGCTGGGTGAGCAGACGCGTACCGCAACGGTGCGGGTCAGCGTGGCCAACCCCGACGACTCCTGGCGCCCCGGGTTGTTCGTGGCGGTGCAAGTGGCCACGGATACTTACTCGGCGGCAGTCACCGTGCCGGTGGAGGCGATCCAGACCGTAGAAGACAAACCGTCGCTGTTTGTGCGCACCGCCGAAGGCTTCATCACCCGCCACGTTGAGCTGGGTGTCAGTGAAAACGGCTTTGTCGAAGTGCGCCAGGGCCTGGAGGCCGGTGCACAGGTGGCGACCGTTGGCAGCTTCGTCCTCAAGTCCGAGCTGGGCAAGGCTTCGGCCGAGCACGCCCATTGATCCTGCGAGTGATTCCCCATGTTTGAACGTCTGATTCAATTTGCCATCGAGCAGCGCATCATCGTGCTGCTGGCGGTGTTGTTGATGGCCGGTGTCGGCATCGCCAGCTACCAGAAACTGCCCATCGACGCAGTGCCGGATATCACTAACGTCCAGGTGCAGATCAACTCGGCGGCGGCCGGTTTTTCACCGCTGGAAACCGAACAGCGCATCACCTTTCCCATTGAAACCGCGATGGCCGGCTTGCCAGGCTTGCAGCAGACCCGTTCGCTGTCGCGTTCGGGGCTGTCCCAGGTCACGGTGATCTTCAAGGACGGCACCGACCTGTTCTTCGCCCGGCAACTGGTCAACGAACGCTTGCAGGTGGCCCGCGAGCAGTTGCCGGACGGTATTGAAACGGCGATGGGGCCGATTTCCACGGGCCTTGGGGAAATTTTCCTGTGGACCGTGGAAGCTGAAGACGGCGCACGCAAGGAAGATGGCTCGGCCTATACGCCAACGGACCTGCGGGTGATCCAGGACTGGATCATCAAGCCGCAGTTGCGCAACGTGCCCGGCGTGGCCGAGATCAATACCATTGGTGGTTTCGCCAAGGAATATCAGGTCGCCCCGGACCCCAAGCGCCTGGCGGCCTACAACCTGACCTTGAACGACCTGGTGACGGCGCTTGAGCGTAACAACGCCAACGTCGGTGCCGGTTATATCGAGCGCAGTGGCGAACAGTTGCTGATCCGTGCGCCGGGGCAAGTGGCGTCCATCGACGACATTGCCAATATCGTCATCAACACTGTCGACGGTACGCCGATCCGCGTGCGCAATGTGGCTCAGGTCGATATCGGCCGTGAGTTGCGCACCGGCGCGGCCACCGAAAATGGCCGCGAAGTGGTGCTCGGCACAGTGTTCATGTTGATCGGCGAAAACAGCCGCACCGTGTCCCAGGCCGTGGCGAAAAAGCTCGAAGAGATCAACCGCTCCCTGCCTGAAGGCGTGGTGGCGGTCACGGTTTACGACCGCACCAACCTGGTAGAAAAAGCCATCGCCACCGTGAAGAAAAACCTCTTCGAAGGTGCGCTGCTGGTGATCGTGATTCTGTTCCTGTTCCTGGGCAATATCCGCGCGGCGCTGATCACCGCGATGGTGATCCCGCTGGCGATGCTGTTCACCTTTACCGGGATGTTCACCAACAAAGTCAGCGCCAACCTGATGAGCCTTGGCGCGCTGGATTTCGGGATTATCGTCGATGGCGCGGTGGTGATCGTGGAGAACGCCATCCGTCGCCTGGCCCATGCGCAGCAACGCCATGGCCGCCTGCTGACGCGCAGTGAGCGCCTGCACGAAGTATTCGCCGCCGCCAAGGAAGCGCGTCGTGCGCTGATCTTCGGGCAGTTGATCATCATGGTGGTGTACCTGCCGATCTTTGCCCTGACCGGGGTGGCCGGGAAGATGTTCCACCCGATGGCCTTCACCGTGGTGGTGGCATTGCTCGGCGCGATGATTCTGTCGGTGACCTTCGTCCCGGCGGCCATTGCGCTGTTCGTCACCGGCAAGGTCAAGGAGGAAGAGAACTGGGTAATGCGCACTGCACGCCGGGGCTATGCGCCGGTGCTGGATTGGGTGATGGCTCACCGTAGCTGGGCGTTCGGCCTGGCGCTGTTGACCATTGTGGTGTCTGGCGCCGTGGCCAGCCGCATGGGCAGCGAGTTTATCCCCAGCCTCAGCGAAGGTGACTTTGCCCAGCAAGCCATGCGTGTGCCGGGCACCAGCCTGACGCAGTCGGTACAGATGCAACAGCAACTGGAAAAAACCTTGATGGCCCAGGTGCCGGAGATCCAGCGGGTATTTGCCCGGACCGGCACCGCGGAAATCGCCTCCGACCCGATGCCACCGAATATTTCCGACAGCTACCTGATGCTCAAGCCCAAGGATCAATGGCCCGATCCGAAGAAGTCCCGTGAAACCCTGATCGCCGAGATCCAGCGGGCCAGTGCGATTGTGCCGGGCAGTCAGTACGAGCTGTCGCAACCGATCCAGCTGCGCTTCAACGAGCTTATTTCCGGGGTGCGCAGTGATGTGGCGGTGAAGGTGTTTGGCGATGATCGGGACGTTCTGAACAAGACCGCCGGGGAGATTGCCGAGACCTTGCAGAAGCTCAATGGCGCTTCGGAAGTGAAGGTGGAACAGACTTCTGGCCTGCCAGTGCTGACCATCAATATCGACCGTGACAAGGCGGCGCGGTTTGGCCTGAATGTGGGCGATGTGCAAGACACCATCGCCGTCGCCGTGGGCGGGCGCAAGGCCGGCATGCTGTACGAAGGTGATCGGCGTTTCGACATGGTGGTGCGTTTATCGGAAACCCTGCGTACCGATATCGAAGGCTTGTCGCGGCTATTGATCCCGATCCCGGCGCTGGCCGGCAACACCTCGGGCCAACTGGGTTTTATTGCCTTGTCGCAAGTCGCCAGCCTGGACCTGGTCCTGGGCCCGAACCAGATCAGCCGCGAAAACGGTAAGCGCCTGGTGATCGTCAGCGCCAACGTGCGCGGGCGGGATATCGGCTCGTTTGTCGCAGAAGCGGAAAGTGCGCTGGCGCAGCAGGTGAAGATCCCCGCCGGCTACTGGACCACCTGGGGTGGCCAGTTCGAGCAACTCAAGGAGGCGTCCGAACGCCTGCGGGTGGTGGTGCCGGTGGCATTGCTGCTGGTGTTCGGGTTGCTGTTCATGATGTTCAACAACCTCAAGGACGGGCTGCTGGTATTCACCGGGATCCCCTTCGCGTTGACCGGTGGGATCATGGCGTTGTGGTTGCGCGATATACCGTTGTCGATATCCGCTGGGGTGGGGTTCATTGCACTGTCGGGGGTGGCGGTACTGAACGGCCTGGTGATGATTGCCTTCATCCGCAACCTGCGTGAGGAAGGGCGCTCGTTGTCGGTGGCGATCAACGAAGGGGCGCTGACGCGCTTGCGTCCGGTGTTGATGACGGCGTTGGTCGCCTCCCTGGGCTTTATCCCCATGGCCCTTGCCACCGGCACCGGCGCCGAAGTGCAACGGCCGCTGGCGACGGTGGTGATTGGCGGGATTATTTCTTCGACGCTGCTGACGTTGCTGGTGCTGCCAGCGTTGTATCAGTGGGCTCATCGCCGCGACGAGGAGCCCGTGTAGGCTGGGGATGGTGGCCGGGAGAACACTGCAACGTTATTCGCGGGCAAGCCCGTGGGGAAATATCAACCTGAACAAGGTAATGCCGTCCGGCACGCTACTGACATCAGCCTGCCCCTGGTGCAAGGTCATGATCGAACGCACGATTGCCAGTCCCAACCCGGTGCCACCTTCGGTGCGGGCGCGGCTGTTGTCGGCACGGTAGAAACGTTCGAACAGGTGGGGCAGGTGTTGCGCCTCAATCCCCACGCCAGGGTTGCTCACCGACAGCGAGGCCCCCTTGGCGTGAGGTTCGATCAGCAGCGAAATGCACGAACCGTCCGGGCTGTGGCGAATGGCGTTGGACAGCAGGTTGGAAATGGCCCGTTGGATCATCAGCCGGTCACCCTGGACACAGGCATCGCCGGACAGGCTCAAGGTCAACTGTTTGTCTTCGGCACTCAGGGCAAACAGTTCCATGACGCGGTGGGCTTCATCGGCCAGGCTCACGGCTTCAAACGAAGCCCGCGCCGCCGGATGGCTGACCTGGGCGAGAAACAGCATGTCGGCGACGATCCGCGCCAGGCGGTCCAGCTCTTCGGTGCTCGATTCCAGCGCCGACTTGTAGTCCTCAGGCGCCCGGGCACGGGACAGTGTGACCTGGGCCTTGCCCATCAGGTTGGTCAGGGGCGCACGCAGTTCATGGGCCAGGTCGTCGGAGAATTGCGACAACTGCTGCACACCGGCATCCAGGCGATCGAGCATGAAGTTGATGCCCTGGGCCAGTTCACTGAGCTCCCTGGGCAGGTTCTCGACGGTCAGGCGATGGGTCAGGTCCTGGGTCGTGACTTTGCCGGCGACGCGGCTGAATTGCTGCAACGGTGCCAGCCCGCGCTGCACCAGCCACCAGGCGCCCATGCCGATCAGAATCAACAGCAGCGGCAGTGCGATCACCGTGGAGCGTAGGTAGGCACTGAGTAACGCTTGATCGTCGGAGCGGTTCAGGGACAGCAGCACCCGCACATTATCCCCGCTGCTCAAGCGCATCCGGCTCGACGCGCTGAGGATCTGATTGCCGTGCCCATCGATCCAATTGAGAAAACTCAACTGTTCGCGCGCTGCAAAGTTGAGCAACAACGGTTCCTGAGGCTTTGCACCAACACTCAGCAGCACGGTGTCGGCGGGCGCGGGGCCGATAATACTCAGGTAGAAATTGTCGTGGCCCATCACCAGGTCCAGCAAAGAATGGGGGCGAGCACTGATGTCTCGGGGGTTGAGGTCCTGGAGCAGGCTGTGTTGGATCTGTTCCATCTTGCTTTCCAGGCCCTTGCGCGCGAGGTTTTCCAGCTCATGGGTGAGGGCCAGGTACGCCAGGGTCGCCAGCAGCACCACCAGGCCTGCGCCCATCAGGCTGACGGTGAGCCCCAGGCGCATGGATAAGCTGCCGGTTCTCATGGGCGTTCTTCCAGTACGTAACCCACGCCACGAATGGTGTGGATCAATTTGACCTCGCTCTGGTCATCGACCTTGGCCCGCAGCCGGCTGATCGACACCTCCACCACATTGGTGTCGCAGTCGAAGTTCATGTCCCAGACCAGCGAGATAATCTGCGTGCGGGTCAGCACTTCACCGCTCTGGCGCATCAAAACCTGCAACAGCGCGAACTCCTTGGTGGTCAGGTCAATGCGTCGCGTGCCCCGGTACGCACGGTGGCGACGCGGGTCCAGCTCCAGGTCCGAGACGCGGAAAACTTCCGGTAACGCGATGGGTTCACTGCGCCGCAGCAACGTGCGCACCCGGGCCAGCAACTCGGGAAACTCGAAGGGTTTGACCAGGTAATCATCGGCGCCCATGTCCAGGCCCTTGATCTTGTCGGCCAGGCGGCCGCGGGCGGTGAGCATCATGACGCGCAAGGTGGTGTCGCGGCGCAGTTGCTCCAGCACTTGCCAGCCGTCCTTGCCAGGCAGGTTGACATCAAGGATCACCAATTCGTAATGGTGCTGCCCGGCCAGGTGCAGACCGTCGACGCCGCTGGCGGCACGATCGACGACATAGCCGCTTTCACTCAAGCCTTGATGCAAGTAGTCGGCAGTTTTTGGCTCGTCCTCAACCACAAGGATACGCATGCAGATTGACCTCTTACTGATAAGCGAATAGGAGAATGGAGCTACGCGGGAGAAGGGCTGTAGTCCTGAATGTAGGAAAATTCTGAGCCTTGAAGCTACTTCAGGGTCAAGGCGCATCCCGAGCAATCGCGCTGTTTGGGCGCCAGTGCGACAATTAGTCGCCAGGGGCGGGAGGTGATTGCATCGAGCGGGCAAAAAAAAGCGCCCGTAAGGGCGCTAAAAATTCATCTCCTTCCAAAGGAGCTCCACAAAAAAAGCTTCAAGAGATGAATGTGCTCGGTGTGCGCCGCTCAGATGGCCTCTGGGGCCGGTGTATCCGAGGGCGCTGGCGTTTGCTCGGCCACGGCTTCGCTGCCATGGATCTGTTGCTGTTGCTGGCGAAACTCGGCCAGGAACTGGCGTGAACGATCACTGCCGTCGTCGGCCAGTGCCGCGGTGGAGGCTGTGCTGAGTAAAACGGTGAATAAAATATGCAGTGGCTTCATAAACTTTCTCCGCAAAGGACCTTTGCCGTTAGTTGCAGGAAATCGCCTCGGCCGGTCGATGCAGGCAGTATATAAAGTTCAACTTAACGAGAACGTGAGGCGCATATTACAGTTCTGACAGGCTGCAAATTGTGAAGAAGTGCTAGTCAACGGCAAGTGAATGTAAGCACTTGCCGTTGAGTGTGATCAGAGGATGGCCAGCGGATATTCCATGATCAGCCGGAATTCTTCCAGGTCCGACTCAAAGGCACTTGAGCGCACCGTCGCCTGGCGAATGCGTACGGACAGATCTTTCAACGTACCGCCCTGGAACACGTACTTGGCCTCGATATCGCGCTCCCAGCGGCGTTGGTCGGTGAGCGGGTCACCCAAGGCGTCGCGGCGCATATACACCGAGTTGGCGTTGCTGTAGTCGGCGCCCGTGCCCTTGCCATAACGGGTCATGAACGACAGGCCCGGGATGCCCAGGGTCTGCATGTCCAGGTCATAACGCAGGGCCCAGGAGCGCTCCTTGGGCGAGTTGAAGTCGCTGTACTGGATCGAGTTGTCGAGGAAAATCGAGTCCGACTGACGCAGGTAATCGAAGTCATTGTTGCCGTTGTTGCGCTGGTGCGACAGGGCCAGTTGGTGCGCGCCGACCTTCACCCCAAGCTTGGCACTCCAGATATTGTTGTTGAGTTCGCCCAGCAGTTTTTTGCCTTCATCCTGGGCGTTGTAGTAATTGAAGCCGCCAAACACCGACACCTCTTCTGTCAGTGGATAAGTGGCCGCCGTACCGAAATAGTACTGATCCCAGGCGTCCTTCAAGCGGCTGCTGTAAAGGCTGAGGCTCACGTTTGGGTTCAGTTGATAGTCGCCCCCGAAGTAACCGACCCACGGCGAATTCACATTGCCGGCATAAAACGTCGCGAAGCCGTCACGCATGCTGCTGTTGGTGGGCTGGCTCATGGCATGCAAGCGTCCGCCTTGCAGGCTCAAGCCCTCTAGGCTGGTATTTTCCACGGTGACACCGCGAAAGCTTTCCGGTAGCAGGCGTGAGTCACCGTAGTGCACCACCGGGGTTTTCGGGAACACATCACCGACCCTGACCACGGTATCGAACAGGCGCATTTTCACCGCGCCGCCGAGTTTGCTGTAGTCGTCTTCGGGGCGGTTGTCGCTGTCTACCGGCAACATGCCGAAGGAGCCCTTGCCGCCGCTGCGCCCCGTGCCGGAATCGAGCTTGAGGCCGTACATGGCAAAGGCATCCAGGCCAAACCCCACGGTGCCCTGGGTGAAGCCGGACTCGAATTTGCCGATCAGGCCCTGGGCCCAGGCTTCCGAGTAGCCGTTGCCGGTCGGGCTGGACTGGCCCTTGCGGTCATCACGGTTGAAGTAAAAATTGCGGGCCAGCACGTTCAACGTACTGCCCTCGATAAACCCTTCGGGCTTGTCTTCCACCGCCATGCTCGCCAGCGGCGTAGCGCCAGCCAGTGCGGCGATGATGGAAAGAGAAAGTGTGTGCTTAGTGCGCATGTATCGCTCCTCGGTGTTGGCAGCTATTAGCTTTTTTAGTCGCCTGGGGCGTTCTTATTGGATGGGCGCCCGAAACCCAGGAGGCCCGGCTTATAGTTGCAAACGCGAGATAACGCAGAGGTGTCACACACATTACAATTTTGCCAGTTATATAGAACCTGACGGATACGTAATCTGCTCGTGACCCTTCTGACAGGGTGCGTTAGTTACTCTCGGCTCTGAACTTTCAACGATGAAATCAGACGAGAGGCACTCTTATGAAACGTTTAACCTTGGCTTTGGGCGTGATGGTTTTTTCGCTTTCCATGGGGGCAATGGCTGAAGTCGGCGGCGATCGCGAGATTGCTCAATTGATGCAGCAGAACCAGCAAGCCATGAGCCGGTACGCAACCGCGCAGGGCAAGCCGGCGCCCCAGGTGCTGGCTTACGAATATGGCATGAAGCTGGATATCGCCAAGGTGGTCAGCGTCACGCCGCCGATTCGTGCCTGTAAGGTCGTGCCTTCGCGCATGACCTATGAAGACTCCAGCGGCACTATCAAGACCCTTGAGTATCAGGTCATGGGCTTGTGCCGTAACAACGGCAGTTGAGGGGCTGAAAAAATAGTTGAGCCTGGGGCTCAAGTACTCTTCAGAAAACGCCAGCAGCGCCGATGGTTAGACAATCCACTAACTATCAGCTCTCCGGTGCCGCCCATGTTCAATACCCGCTTGAAGCAGGAGCTGTCGGCTCTTCGCGAAGAACTGTCCAGCCTGCAGCAGGTCAAGGAAAGCCTGGAGAGCGAGATGCTGGCTTTGAGCCTAGACCCCGAGGGCCGTATCGAGGCGGTCAACCAGAACTTCCTCGACGAAATGGTCTACCGGTCCGGCGACTTGCTGGGGCACGCTATTCATCAGTTTGTACCGGAGCATGTGAGGCGCGATGAGTTCCAGCAACGTTTCAACAACGCCCTGAGTCGTGGCGAGCACTTTGCCGGCACCGTGCGCTTGCTGCGTGGCAACGGCAAGGAGGCGTGGTTGCGTTCCATCGTGCAGCCGGTGCGTGGCGCGGATGGACGCATCAAGCGTTTCTCGGTGTACTCCAGCGACTTGACCCGCACCATCGAAGCCTCCCGCGAGCACGAAAACCTGATCGCCGCATTGGTGCGTTCCACCGCCGTGATCGAGTTCGACCTCAATGGCAATGTGCTTGCCGCCAACGACCGTTTCCTGCAAGGCATGGGTTACAACCTGGCGCAGATCCAGGGTAAACATCACCGCATGTTCTGTGAGCCGCAGGATTACAACAGTGCTGAGTACCAGGCGTTCTGGAAGCGTTTGAACAGTGGGGAATTTGTCGCCGGGCGCTTCAAGCGCATCGACGCCCATGGCCGCGAGGTCTGGCTGGAGGCGTCTTATAACCCGGTGTTGGATGCCAACGAGCGGCTGTACAAAGTGGTCAAGTTCGCCACGGTGATCACCGATCAGGTCAATCAGGAACGTGCGGTGGCCGAGGCCGCCAACATTGCCTACAGCACCTCATTGCACACCGACAGCAGCGCCCAGCGCGGTACCGCTGTGGTCACCCAGGCGGTGGAAGTGATGCGCGACCTGGCCAAGCACATGGAGCAGGCCGGCGAGGGCATCGAGGCACTCAATGCGCAGTCCCAGGTGATTGGCAGTATCGTCAAGACCATCAGCGGGATTGCCGAGCAGACCAACCTGCTGGCGCTGAACGCCGCCATTGAAGCGGCCCGTGCCGGCGAACAGGGGCGGGGGTTTGCCGTGGTGGCCGATGAAGTACGCCAGTTGGCGTCGCGGACCAGCAAAGCCACTGAGGAAATCGTTGGCGTCGTGCGCCAGAACCAGGACATGGCCCGCGATGCCGTGGCGCTGATGACCGATGGCCGGCTGCAGGCCGAGCAGGGCCTGTCCCTGGCGGCAGAAGCGGGCACGGTGATTGTCGAGATTCAGGACGGCGCGCAGAAAGTGGTGAGTGCGGTTGGTCAGTTTGCCAATCAGTTGTCCACCTAGACACCTGACTCAAGGCCGGCAAGGTCAAAGGTAAGAGCGTCAGGGGGCGTGGATCTCAAAGAGCAACAGATCGAACCACTGCCCGTCGAGCAGGAACGCCTTGCGTGAATGGCCATACTGGGTAAAGCCGCTGCGCTGCAACACCCGCAGCGAGCCGGGGTTCTCTGGGCGCACGGTGGCCTCGATGCGCTTGAGGGCGTGCTCGCCAAAGGCTTTCTCCAGGCCCAGCGCCACGGCTTGCCGGGCCAGGCCGCGCCCGGTGAACTCGGCGCCCATGCGATAACCCAGGGAGGCCGAGTGATAGTAGCGGCGCCGCACCTGGGTAAAGTTGATCCGCCCGACCAGCACGCCGTTTTCTCGGATCAGGTACTGGTAGGCGCGGTCTTCGCTGGCCTCCAGCAGTGCGCTCTCGATGGCACGTTGTACCCCTTCGACGCTGTAGTACGCCTCGGGCCGGGCATTGATCCAACTTTCGAAAAACGTCCGATTGGCCAGCTCGAACGCCAGCAGCTCGTTCACGTCATCCCACTGTGGGGGCGTCAATGTCAGGTTCATCCCTGGAAACCTCGCGATGGCAGTAGCGCAGGGGTTCTTCTTCTCACATTCGGGCGGCAGGATTCAAGCGCCGCCTACCATTGCGCTTGCGCCAATGCCAGGGGCGAGGCTCAGCATTTCTGTAGGAGCGAGCTTGCTCGCGAAGAACTCAAATGCACTGCGTTTATCCTGGATAAACACGGTGTTCTCAGGTTCTTCGCGAGCAAGCTCGCTCCTACCGTTTAGCGGCCGAGCATCTTCACCCAGCGCGACGGCGGGATGCCGAAGGTGCTGCGAAACTGCCGGGTCATGTGGCTCTGGTCGGTGAAGCCGGCGATCAGCGCGGCATCCACCAATGAGGCTCTGGAGGCGGCTCAGCATTTCTGTAGGAGCGAGCTTGCTCGCGAAAAACTCAAATGCACCGCGTTTATCCTGGATAAACACAGCGTTCTCAGGTTCTTCGCGAGCAAGCTCGCTCCTACCGTTTAGCGGCCGAGCATCTTCACCCAGCGCGACGGCGGGATGCCGAAGGTGCTGCGAAACTGCCGGGTCATGTGACTCTGGTCGGTGAAGCCGGCGATCAGCGCGGCATCCACCAATGACTGGCCCTGACCCAGTAAATTGCGCACAAGATCCAGGCGGCGCATGGTCAGGTAGCGATAGGGACTGGTGCCGAACAGCAGGCGGAAATCCCGCGACAGGGCCCAGCGATCCCGCCCGCAGTGCGCGGCCATTTCATCCAGGGTGATGCTGCGCCCCAAGGCGCTGTGGATAAACTCACGGGCGCGTTCGGCGGCCTGGTAATCAAAGGTCTTGCGACAGACGCTGATGCCCGAGGCATTGTTCAGCGCATGGGCCAGGTCGAACAGCGCGTCCTGCTCCTGCATCGGGTCCAGCGGGCAGTCGAGTTGCTGCACAAAGGCCTGACAGGCCCGGTGCAGCCATGGGTCGTTGGACAGCCCATTGTGGATAAACGGCAACGGCTTGCCGCCGAGAATCTGCTGGATCAGCGCCGGCTCCACATAAATCATCCGGTACTTGAAGCCTTCCTCACTGCCGGCCCAGCCGTCGTGGACTTCGTCCGGATGGATCACCATGGTCGTGCCCGGCAGGCTGTGGGTCTGGCTGCCGCGATAATGAAAGCTCTGCACGCCGAACAGGGTGTGGCCAATGGCGTAGGTATCGTGGCGATGAGGGTCGAAGCCAAACCCGGAAAAATACGCCTCGATCCGCTCCAGGCCGCTGGCATGGGGCGCCCGGTGCAGCCAGTCGATGTTCGCGGTGAGTTTGCCCATGGGATGTTTTTCGAAAGATGTCGGATGGAGTTACGTTAACTGAGTCTGGGGCGGCTGTCTGCCGGGGTCTTGTACGATTGTGCGTGGTTGCAAAGGTGGCTAATGGCTGACGGCTCATGGTAATAAACCTTACTTTTACAGTGAGGCCGGGTCATGAGTCAGTTGCGGGTAGGTATTATTTTTGGTGGGCGTTCGGCCGAGCATGAGGTGTCGTTGCAGTCGGCACGCAACATCGTCGACGCCCTTGACCGCACGCGTTTTGAGCCGGTGTTGATCGGTATCGACAAGGCCGGCCATTGGCACCTGAACGACACCTCTAACTTCCTGCTCAACCAGGAAAACCCGGCGCTGATCGCTCTCAACCAGTCCAACCGCGAATTGGCGGTGGTGCCGGGCAAGGCCAGCCAGCAACTGGTGGAAACCTCGGGCCAGAGTCTGCTGGAGCACGTCGATGTGATCTTCCCCATCGTCCACGG
Organism: Pseudomonas sp. FH4; assembly: GCF_000510915.2. Classification (NCBI taxonomy): domain Bacteria; kingdom Pseudomonadati; phylum Pseudomonadota; class Gammaproteobacteria; order Pseudomonadales; family Pseudomonadaceae; genus Pseudomonas; species Pseudomonas sp. FH4. The sequence goes on from NZ_AOHN01000015.1 coordinate 32,267, forward strand.
CACCCTCGGCGAAGACGGTTGCCTGCAAGGTTTGCTGCGCATGGCGGACTTGCCGTTCGTGGGTTCCGACGTGCTGGGTTCGGCGGTGTGCATGGACAAGGACATCAGCAAACGCCTGCTGCGCGACGCCGGTATTGCCGTGGCGCCCTTTATCACCCTCAACCGTGGCAATGCGGCACGCACCACCTTCGACCAGGCGCGGCAAAAGCTGGGTTTGCCACTGTTTGTCAAACCGGCCAACCAAGGCTCCTCAGTGGGCGTGAGCAAGGTGGCTGACGAAACCGAGTATCTGGCCGCCATTGAACTGGCCCTGGGCTTCGATGAAAAAGTGTTGGTGGAGTCTGCCGTCAAAGGCCGGGAAATCGAATGCGCAGTGCTGGGCAACGAGCGTCCCATCGCCAGCGGCTGTGGCGAGATCGTGGTGCGTGACGGCTTCTATTCCTACGACAGCAAATACATCGACGACCAGGCTGCGCAAGTGCTGGTGCCTGCCGATATCCGTGTCGAAGACAGCGAGCGCATTCGCGCCCTGGCCGTTGAGGCCTTTGAAGTGCTGGGCTGCGCGGGCCTGGCACGGGTCGATGTGTTTCTTTGCGAGGACGGTGAAGTCTTGATCAATGAGGTCAACTCATTGCCCGGTTTTACCCGCATCAGCATGTACCCCAAGTTGTGGCAGGCGGCGGGGATGAGCTACAGCGAACTGGTCAGCCGCCTGATCGAACTGGCGCTGGAGCGGCATGGGTTGCGCAAGGGCTTGAAGATCAGCCGCTAAGCCTCAATCACCATCGCCGGCTTGCCGGCGATGGTGGTAATCCTGAGTCAGTCCCCCAGCGCCTCACCCTCACGCCGTGGATCCGCGCCACCACTCCACGTTGCCTTGCCCTGGGCATCCCGCACCCGCACGATGGCCTGGGTGCCGCTGGTCATGTCGATCTCGCTCAAGGCGTGCCCCCGATCCTTGAGTGCCGCTTTCAACTGTGCGCTGAACAGCCCTCGCTCCAATTCGGTCGCGCCGTTGCGGCTGCCGAAGTTGGGCAGGCTGATGGCGGCTTGCGGGTCGAGGTTCCAGTCCAGCATGCCCACCAGGGACTTGCTCACGTACTCGATGATCTGCGAGCCACCGGGTGAGCCGACTGTGGCCAGCAGTTCGCCACTTTGGCGGTCGAAGACCAGGGTCGGCGCCATGGATGAGCGTGGGCGTTTGCCCGGCTCGATACGGTTGGCCACTGGCTGGCCGTTTTCCTCGGGGATAAAGGAAAAGTCCGTCATCTGATTATTCAGCAGGAAACCCTGGACCATGACATGGGAACCGAATGCCGCCTCGATGGTGGTGGTCATTGATACCGCGCCGCCCTGGTCATCCACGGCCACCACTTGCGAGGTAGAGATGCGCAGCGGCGAGCGATCCGGTGCGTAGGCCACCTCAACCCCGGTCGGCTGGCCAGGCTTGGCCACGCCCATGCTGCGCTCACCGATCAATGCCGCGCGGCTGGCCAGGTAACCGGGGGCGACGAGGCCCGCGAGCGGTACCGGGACAAAGTCTGCATCAGCGACATATTGCGCACGGTCGGCGTAGGCCAGGCGATCGGCCTCGGCAATCAGATGCACCGCTTCGGGCGCAGGTTCCAGGCCGGCAGCTGTCGCGGTCTTCACGGGTTTGAGCGGTGCCAGGGCCCAGCGCGGGTCACGGGCTTCCAGGGCCTGCAAGGTGCCGAGGATCTGCGCAATGGCAACCCCGCCCGACGACGGCGGCGGCATGCCGCATACCTGCCAACGCTTGTAGTCGGTACACAGCGGTGCGCGCTCCTTGGCGCGGTAGCCTTTGAGGTCGCTCAGTGCAAGGCTGCCAGCGTTACGGTGGCCCTGGACTTTGCGTGCAATTTCCTCGGCGATCGGGCCTTGGTAAAGCGCGTCGGGGCCCTCTTTGGCAATACGCTTGAGTACATTGGCCAGCGCCGGATTTTTCAGCACGGTGCCGGTGGCTTTCGGGCTGCCGTCGGCGTTGAGAAAGTACGCCGCCATGTCCGGCGACTGGCTGATATAGCGGTCGGCGGCGAGCAGGCTGTGCAGGCGCGGGGAAATCGCAAAGCCTTGCTCGGACAACTGGATCGCCGGCTCGAACAACTGGGCCCAGGGCAGGCGACCGCTCTGTTCGTGGGCCATTTTCAGTGCGCGCAATACACCGGGCGTGGCGACCGAGCGACCACCAATCTGCGCCTGGGCAAACGCCATCGGCGTGCCGTCGGCATTGAGCAGCAGGTCGGCCGTCGCACCGGCCGGTGCGGTTTCACGGCCGTCATAGGCCCGTACCTGCTTGCCATCCCACAGCATGATAAAGGCGCCACCGCCGATCCCCGAAGACTGCGGCTCCACCAGCGTCAGCACCGCTTGCATGGCGATGGCCGCATCAATCGCCGAGCCACCCTGGCGCAGGATGGTCCGCCCGGCCTCGGCCGCCAGCGGGTTGGCCGCAGCGGCCATATGGCGCTCGGCATGGCGTACGGTCATGTCGGTGCGATAACCCGACCCCAGCTCCGGCGCAGGAGGCAAGCCTGGGGTGCTGGCGCTGTGGCAGGCACTGAGGCTGAGGGCGGCGACGATCACCGAGAGGCTGGTAAGACGCTGCAAGCGTAGGGTGAAAAGCACGCGCTGAACTCCGTTCATTTTGAGAATGATCTGTTGTCCCTGGGGTGAGGTTTTGCGGGTAAATCGCACCTGGCAGATATCTGCGGGGAAGGAGGGCGGACACTAACAGCGGGGAGACAGGAGCGTCAAAAGTTGATGGCTAACAGAATCAATTTTGCACAAATCCCGTGCGGGGAGGGTCACGCGATTCATTATCAAGTGAATGATTGGCTTTTTTGTGAATATTTAGATGTCGACAAATAGCGTTAAATTGGAGATTTTCTAAGTATTTCAAGGCAAATAGAAGAAAATAATTCTGCTTTAAATGTATGGATTTGTTTCTGAATTGTAACAAATGCTTTTCTAAATGATAAGGATTTGCATTACACTCCGCAGCCTTTAGTGCTCCGTCTTGGTGCATATTGGCTTAACAAGGACTGTTTGCAATGAAGAATCCCCCCTACCTGTTCAGTTCTCTTTTCATGGCCTTCGGTGTGCTGAACGCCGCCCCGGCGTTGCAAGCGCAAGAGATTGGCGAGGTCGATAAACAGGCCGTCACCGAACTCGATACCTCGTTTGTCACCGCCACCGGCGGGGCCACGGACCTGCGGGATGCGCCGGCCAGCGTCAGTGTCATCACCCGTGAAGAAATCGAGCGCCAACCGGTGTACGACCTCAATACCCTGCTGCGGCGTGTGCCGGGTGTCACGGGGGGCTTCGGTCCGGTGGGGGAACAGTCGAAAATCAAACTGCGTGGCCTGGACGACAAGTACACCTTGGTCCTGGTGGACGGCAAGCGTCTGGGCGGTTCGGGGGACTTGAGCTATCGCCGTGACCTGGCACGCCAGGACCTGAACTGGATCACCCCGAACATGATTGAGCGCATCGAGATCGTGCGCGGCCCCATGTCTTCGCTGTACGGCTCGGATGCCATGGGCGGTGTGATCAACATCATCACGCGCAAGGTCTCGCGGACCTGGAGCGGTTCTGCCAACGTCAACACCACGATTCCCGAAGACTCCGACCGTGGCCAGACCACCCAGACCAGCCTCAACCTGTCCGGGCCATTGACCGAGTCCGTCGGCCTGCGCCTGGGCGCCAACCTGACCCGCCGCGCCGCCGATGAAGTCACGGCGCGCCTGGATAAGGATGGCGAGTTCATGTACGGCGACGGCGCTGGCGGCGCCAAGGACCACAGCGTCAACGCCTTGCTCGACTGGAAAATCAATGACGAGCAAAGCCTGTCGTTCGAGGCTGTGCATGGTGTCGAACGGTCCTGGTCGAGCAAAAAGACCTTTGGTGACTGGGGCGAAACCATGGGTGCCGGCTTCGGCCCCGGCCGTTTGATTCGCGACAGCTATTCCGTGTCCCACACTGGGGACTGGAGTTTCGGTACCTCGAAAGTGGACCTGTACCTGAACAAGTTCAAGAACGACATCGACTGGGGCAAATCCAGCGCCGAAGAGAAAATCGCCGAGGGCAGCCTGAACATTCCGTTCAAACTCCTGCTTGACCAGCGCCTGACCGTGGGCGGGCAGTGGAAGCGTGAAGAACTGACCAACAGCGACACCCTGGGCACGGTGCCGGTGGACTATCAAGGTGTTGCGGTCTCCGGTTCGTCACTCAAGGGTGACTACTCGGCGGCGTTTATCGAAGATGAGTTGTACTTGCTCGATAACCTGGCCCTGACCCTGGGCAACCGTTTTGACCACAGTGAAGACTACGGCAACCACAACAGCCCGCGGGCGTACCTGGTCTACCATCCGCATCCGGACTGGACCGTACGCGGCGGTGTGTCCAAGGGCTTTCGTGCGCCCAGCCTGAAAGAGGGCAGCGCCGGTGCCGCCACCGAATCCGGCGGTCGCGGTTGTGGCTCGTTGAAACCTTTGGGTTATGTGAGCGGCAGTTGCTGGATGGCCGGTAACCCGAACTTGTCGCCAGAAACCAGCGTCAACAAGGAAATTGGCGTGTCCTTTGACCGTGACGGCTGGGAGGCCAGTCTGACCTACTTCCACACCGACTTCGAAGACAAGATCGAATACGCGCCACTGGGCCAGTTCCAGGGCCGCTGGTGGACCATGCTGGAAAACGTCGAAGAAGCGCGGACCCGTGGCTGGGAAGGTTCGGTTCGCGTCCCGCTGAGCGACTCCCTGGACTGGCGCACCAACGCCACCTACATGCTGGAGAGCAAAAACCTGTCCACCGGCGAAGACCTGATCAGCGCGCCCAAGCTGTCAGCCTTCAGTGCGCTCAACTGGCAAGTCACCGACTCACTCAACACCGAACTGTCGGCGCAGCATGTCGGCAAACAGCGTGGGGCAGGTAATGACTTCGTCAAGTCGTACACCACCTACGACCTGACGGCGAACCTGGCCGTGACCAAGTGGTTGACCTTGAATGGCGGTGTGCAGAACTTGCTGGATGAAGATGCACGTGATGGTTCGACGACGTTCTATGTGCCGGGCCGTGCGTTTTTTGCCGGGGCTACCACTTACTTTTGAGGTGTCGCCATGCCACGCGAGCCTCAGGGTTCGCGGGCGTTGCTAGAACAACTCGTCCAGTTGTTCGAAAAACTCTCGCTTTGCCGGCTTATCAGGTTCGCCCAGTCGGTCGAGAAAATCCTGTGCCGACTGCTCCGAAATATCTTCGTGGAGGTTGCGTTGTGCAAACGCGATGTCCAGCCAACGATCGGCGATCCCTCCGCGGCCCAGGTCGATGAAGTGCAGGCGGTCTTGAGTGTCGACGAACACATTGGTGTCACACAGGTCGCCATGGCTGAACACGGGGTCTTCCTTCGGCCGCGCGGCGTGCAGATGGGCCAGCAGTTGTTCGGGGCTGTTCAGGTCTGGCCACGGGTGCGGCTCGGGCTCTTGCGCGCACAGGTCATGCGCAAGCAGGTATTCCAACTCGTTCAGGCGCTGTGACACGCTTGAGTCGAAGGGGCAGCCGGCGATGGGGACACTCTGTAGCTGGCGCAGCGCCTCGTGAAACAGCGCCGACAGGGTGCCTGGCTCGTCGATACGCACCTGGATCGGTGCCCCCGGTACACAACGGGTGATCATGAATTCGCCGTCGGCGCTTTGCGCGATGACCGCCACCTCGGGCACACTCAGATGTCCATCTACCCATTGCAGTACACGGGCTTCGCGCAAGACGCTGTAGGTCGTGGGCGCGTAGATGGCTGCGCAGGTTTTAAGAAAGAAACGATCATTGCCCCGGGTAAAACTGAAGACATCGCAGGGCGACTCGCCGACGTCATCGGCAATCAACAGGGCATCACCGATAAATCGCGTGATGGTCCTGGGGAGTTCGAAAGGCACAGGCCTTGGCCTGGAAGACTGGGAGGGCACGCATCACCTTTTCTGAGGGGGTGGAGTGACGAGTATGAATCGACTCGGGTGTCGTAGACACCCTTTTGCCACTTCTCACCCAGTTTGCTAAAGGGCGAGTATGCGTTGTATTGGGTCGCCTAATACTCAGAACGATCGGAGATCAGATTATGGCGAACAGGGCTTTGGTGCCGGATCAAGAGCTATGGAGTGCATGGACGCCTGCCGAGTTGGCTGTTCGCCTGAAGGCTGTCTCGCTTCCATGGTGCGTTGTCGGTGGGTGGGCGCTTGATCTATGGCGCGGCGAAAAGACGCGGGAGCATGACGATATAGAGTTCACCATGTTGCGAGACGATTTCCCGGCATTCCGGCACGCGCTTGGCGATCTTGATATGTATACCGCGAAGAGCGGAGTGCTCACTTTTCTCCCCTTGGGCCATATCCCGGGACTAGACATTCATCAGGTGTGGTGTTTCGACCCCGTTGCTCAAGCCTGGCGGGTGGACATGATGATTGAATCAGGAAGCCCTGAAGTATGGGTTTACAAGCGTGATGGGGCTATCCGGTTTCCCCGTGCAGAAATGTTGTATTTGAGTCGTGAAGGCATCCCATATTTAAGGCCCGCAGCGATCCTCTTGTTCAAAGCCCAGCATGTGCGGCCCAAGGATGAAGAGGATTTTCACAAGACCTTGCCTACGCTGCCCGATGAGGAGGTGGCGTGGCTGAGGCAGCATTTGCTGAAGCTTCATCCGGGGCATCACTGGATAACCCCTTCATGACCGCTACAAGTATTCAGCCGACCTGGGGGCATAATTTGGCTGGCGTGTACCAGTGGGCTGTAGAGTCGATGTGAACGTGTTTTTGCTTTTCAGGCATGAAGGGCGTGTCAAGCGTGCCCAGTGCTATCGAAACCCAGTCGGCAAATTCGCCTTGAGACCGTGACCAGAACAACGTCGAACCACAGTGCGCGCAGAATTCGCGTAACACCGTCTCTGAGGATGCATAGGTTTTGATGCTAGTGGCGCCGCCAAGTATTCGTAGCGCGTTGCGGGGAACGCTGCCGTACGAAGCGAATGCTGCCCCGTGAGCTTTACGACACTGGCTGCAATGACAATGACTCACTGCTTTTGGTGTGGCAGATAGCTCGTAACTGACGGCTGCGCATAAGCAGCTTCCTTGGTACATCGCAGCCATACGCTCTTCCGTGCATGCGAAAAATATCAGCTTAACCGTCAGGGCCGGTCTAATCCCAGTCACAGATACGAGAGTTTTCAGCCATACAGGTGGGGCTAGGCGTCGAACTTCGACATCCCCCTAGTCCACGCTCAACCCCCACAACACATCCAGCACATGTTGTGTAGGCCGTTCGACGTCCCCGCCACGGTGAGCAATGCCCAGTTGGCGCCATAGTAAGGGCTGTAATGGTCGCATGACGATCCGGGTATCAGGCAATGGCGTGGAGGCTTCATGCGGCAACAACGTAGCACCATAACCGGCCGCCACTAGGCTTTTGATCGCGTCGTTGTAGTTCAGTTGAATGCGTGGCACGGGCAGCAGTCCTTCGCTGGCGAACCAGTCTGAGGTCAGGCGCGAGAGTCGAGTAGTGTTGTCATTCAGAATTAATCGCTGAGCGGCCAGCCAGCCAGGGGTCACAATATCCGGGCACTCCCAGCGAGCCGGCAGGAAAGCCATGACCGGGTCCCGCCGCCATGGCTCGATCCGCAATTGCTTCACTGGTGTCTGTGGTAGTGCGACCAGACCGATATCCAATGAGCCATCGACAAGTCTCCCCAGTGTTTCCTGCGACGTGAGCACCGCAACTTGCACATCGATGGCGGGGTGTCTTTGGCCTAATGTTTCTAGGGCTTGTGGCAGTAACTGTGCGATAGCCCCTGTGGAGGCGCCCAGCCGCACACGCCCGGCCAAGCCTAGTACCTGACGCTCCACGTCCTCAAGGGCCTGCTCCGCATCCGCCAACAGGCGCCGCGCACGGGCCACCAATGTTTCTCCAATCGCCGAGGGCTGTACACGCCCACGCGTGCGCGATAACAGCTTGCCGCCAACCCGCGACTCCAAGTCGGCAATATGCAAACTGACCGTAGGTGGCGCGAGGTGCAGTGCCCGAGCCGCCTCGGCAAACGAGCCCAGATCGGCAATGGCAACCAACGTGCGCAGTCGGTCCAGGCTGATTTCGCGCATACGTCATTCCTTGTTCAGAAAAACTTAACTTCATCGTTTGGAAATTCAACTTTTCCTATCTTAGCTCGTCACTGAAGATTGGAGCTCCTGATTTCCTATACCGAGCGCATTCCATGGCAAGTCCTCTTATATTTATTGATGGCGACCAAGGCACCACCGGTTTGCAAATTCAGCAACGCCTATCCAACCGCAGTGATCTGCGCCTGATGACACTCAGCCCCGAACACCGCAAGGATCCGCAACATCGCGCCGAAATGATCAACGCCTGCGATATCGCGATTCTTTGTTTGCCTGATCAAGCCGCGCGCGACGCTGTAATGAGCATCGAAAACCCCGCCGTTCGGGTGATCGATGCGAGTTCGGCACACCGCACTGATCCAGACTGGACTTATGGTTTTGCGCAGATGAGTCCGCAGCAGGCCAAACAAATCGCCACGGCGCGGCGGGTCAGTAATCCAGGTTGCTATCCCACGGGAGCGATAGGGCTGCTGCGGCCATTGCTAGAGGCCGGGTTGCTGCCCAGGGATTACCCCGTAAACATTCATGCGGTATCGGGATATTCCGGAAAAGGGCGCGTCGGAGTGCAAGAGCATGAGGGCGAGTACGCATCACAAGCGCTCGCATATCAGGTTTATGGTCTGGGGCTGGCGCACAAACATGTTCCTGAGATTCAGCAGCAAAGCGGTTTGACGCAGCGGCCGATGTTTGTGCCGGCCTATGGGGCTTTTCGGCAGGGGATCGTACTCACCATACCGTTGCAACTTCGGTTGTTGACGCCGGGCGTGAACGCGGTGCAGTTGCATGCATGCCTTATGCAGCACTACCGTGATACCGAGCATGTGCAGGTGATGTCGATGCAGGAGGCCAGAGCGTTGACCTACCTTGATCCCCAGGCGCTTAACGGGACGGACAGTTTGCGTTTGGTGGTGTGTGAAAATGATGAGGCGGGGCAGGTTCTGTTGGCTGCCGTGTTTGACAATCTTGGGAAGGGCGCAGCTGGAGCGGCGGTGCAGAACCTGGACTTGATGATTGCAGGAGTATGACGTCGACTAACATTGGCTCTCAGGTGCGGGATGATCCGTTGCTGAATATTTCTCGCCCGCTAGCTACAGAGCCTGTCCAGAACCCAGACAGTTAAGGGACTGGCGTTCACATATTTCTTACTAGAGCAACGCTATGATGCTCTCCCGTATGCAGTGAGCCTGATAGGACGACCGATTATGAATTTGAGTGTCCTCTATGCATTAGCTGCTGCGGCGTTGTTTGGCGCCAGTACTCCGCTCGCCAAGCTATTGGGTGTGGATACTCCGCCCATTCTGTTGGCAGGACTGCTCTACCTGGGTAGCGGGCTCGGCCTGGCCATTGTTCGTTTTGCTCGCGATCAACGCTGGCAACGGCCCGGGCTTCCTGCTGGAGAGTGGCCCTGGTTGATTGGCGCCATTGTCTTTGGGGGTGTACTTGCTCCCGTGGCTCTCATGTACGGTCTCACTCGGACGGCGGGAGCCACGGCGTCGCTGATGCTCAATCTTGAGTCGGTCCTCACAGCAGTGCTGGCGTGGGTCGTGTTCAAAGAGAACGCAGATCGCCGTATCGTTATCGGCATGATCGCTATTGTTTTGGGTGGGATTGTTCTGTCGTGGCCGCAAGGGCAGGCGACGACTCACGATTGGACTGGGCCGCTGGCCGTGGCTTTCGCCTGCCTCTGTTGGGCCATCGACAATAACCTGACCCGCAAGGTCTCTGCCTCCGATGCGCTTTTTATAGCGGGGAGCAAAGGCTTGGTCGCGGGCGTGGCCAATTGCTGTTTGGCGTTTGCCATTGGGTCACAACTGCCAGCCTTGGCGACGTTAGGGCCAATCATGATGCTTGGGTTTCTTGGGTATGGCGTGAGTTTGGTGTTGTTCGTTCTTGCCCTCCGGGGGCTTGGAAGCGCGCGCACCGGCGCATATTTTTCCACTGCTCCCTTCCTCGGCGCGGTCATCTCGATCCTAATCTTGGGCGAGTCGGTATCGCTGATGTTCTTGCTTGCTGCTGCATTGATGGCCATCGGTGTCTGGATTCACTTGATGGAAAATCATGCTCACGAGCATCAGCATGATCCCCTCAAACACGGCCATCGCCATACACACGACGAGCACCACCAACATGAGCACAGCTTTGAGTGGGACGGTACTGAACCGCATAGTCATCCGCATGAGCACGCACCGATCCAGCATAGCCATGCTCATTTCCCCGATATACATCACCGGCACAAACACTGATCTGGCTTTAGTGGATCACTGATCCCGCAGACTGCAGGCGACGGTCAGTTCAGTATCGGAAAGGGGGGGGCGTTTTATCTCGGATCGCTTCATTTGGGCTTAGGGGGGATGCAAGGAGAGATAGCCAGAAACAAGAAAGCCCGCACGAGGCGGGCTTCTTGAGGTGATTCATAGACTGCTGTAGACATCTATGGATCGGTACTTGGTGGTACACAGTCATTTGAACTGGGGCTGTATGGTGCTGTTATATATAGGTTTTGTTGGTGTGCTGTGAGTTAGGCATACATGTGGGCATACATGCCCTGGACTTGCCCCTACCAGACCGGACACCAACTCCCCGTTAAATT